>CAZKMG010000064.1:0-13809 GCA_964553465.1 uncultured Bacteroidaceae bacterium | reverse complement strand
CAGTTCAATTTCTTCCGGTTCCTTGATCATGCGCAGTTTTCGTAACAAAGGTGCCAGACGTTGAAATGAATGTAAAGGATATCTGGACTTTATTTTATGCACCATCCTTTCATCTCTTAATTCCATTTCTGGCTTTATTTTAAAATGTTCAGGATAATTCAGGTAAATATTCCTGGATCTGTGAAGTATTTCAGGGAGCAACTTTTCATACTCTTCGAGCCATCGGACATTACTGATCCCTGAAATGTCAGCAGCCTCTTCCAGGGTAAATTTTCGACCATTCCATAATTCTTGCTCTGATGTGGTCTTTTGAATAAATAGTGTTTCACTATATTTTTCCTCATTATCCATTGAATGCATAACTAAAATAGTTTTTTCCTGATCTATCCCAGTAAGGTAAAATAGATCAGAACTCTGCCTGAAGGGAAAGAATTGATCTCCGTTCCTGGGAATCTCATCTGCTGAAAAAACTATAATTGATGAATCTGGCAGGATCATCTTTTTTAATTTGGAACGATTCTTAATAAATAATGTATTTGAAATCCTGGTATATCTCATATTAAAAGATTTGTTTCCTAATCATTATCATTGCATAATTATAATTCAGGTATTTTTATTCTGATTTATTTCTTATTTTTAATACTTTAAGCTGATATTGCAAGTTAAATAACTTAATCCAAAATTACGTGTATGGCTAATTTTTTTACTTCATCGATTGGGAAAAAAATACTGATGGCCGGACTGGGTCTCTTCCTTATTATATTTCTTCTGGTTCACCTGGGAATAAATCTACTCCTTGTCCTCTCCGAAAATAGGGATGCTTTTAATCTTGCTGCACATTTTATGGCAACAAATATTGTTATCAAAATATTTGAGATATTATTATTTGGTGGATTATTGTTACATAGTCTTTATGGAGTGATTGTTCAGATACAAAATTGGTTCGCCCGACCTGTTGGTTATAAAAAGACCAATAATTCTGAGACATCATTCTTTTCAAAGTTTATGATTTATACTGCAGTAATTGTTTTAATTTTCCTTGTATTACATCTTCTCGATTTTTATTTAAAAGCTAAATTTTTTAATGGTACACAAGTAGTTATGATTAATGGTAAAGAATACGAAGATCTTGGATTACTTGTTATTAAGAAGTTTCAGCTGCCAGGTTATATTATTTTTTATATAGCATGTTTTGTTATTCTTGGATTCCATCTTCTGCATGGATTTCAATCAGCTTTCCAAACCATCGGACTAAACCATAAAATATATACGCCAGTTGTAAAAACTCTGGGTGTTTTATATACTATATTTATTGTAACAGGATTTACCCTTATACCATTACTTATTTATTTTACTCATAATAACATTTAAGAACCCGGGTATGATCAAACTGAATTCGAATGTTCCTGATGGCCCATTGGCTGATAAGTGGACGAATTATAAAGCTTCTCAAAACCTGGTTAATCCGGCAAATAAGAGAAAGCTTGACATTATTGTCGTAGGTACGGGATTGGCAGGGGCTTCAGCTGCGGCCTCACTAGGTGAGATGGGATTTAATGTAAAATCTTTCTGTTATCAGGACAGTCCGAGAAGAGCACACAGTATTGCGGCACAGGGCGGTATTAATGCTGCTAAAAATTATCAGAACGATGGTGACAGTGTTTATCGCTTGTTCTTTGATACCATCAAGGGAGGTGATTACCGTTCACGCGAGGAAAATGTATACCGGCTTGCTGAAGTAAGCAATAATATTATTGACCAATGTGTTGCTCAGGGTGTGCCTTTTGCAAGGGATTACGGAGGTTACCTGATTAACCGTTCATTTGGCGGAGCTCAGGTTTCACGAACCTTTTATGCTAAAGGACAAACAGGTCAGCAATTACTCCTCGGCGCTTTTGGCTCACTTTTAAGACAGGTAAAACTCGGTACGGTGAAAATTTTTTCCAGGACTGAAATGCAGGATCTGGTTGTCATTGATGGACAAGCCAGAGGGATAATTACACGTAATCTGATCACAGGAAAAATAGAAAAACATTTTGCCCACGCTGTAGTTCTTGCAACAGGTGGTTACGGTAACACATATTATCTTTCCACCATGGCTATGGGGGCTAACGTAAGTGCTGCCTGGCAAAGTTATAAACGGGGAGCTTTATTTGGAAATCCCAGTTTCGTTCAGATTCATCCTACATGCATCCCTGTTCATGGAGATTATCAATCAAAATTGACACTGATGAGTGAGAGTCTTCGGAATGATGGAAGAATCTGGGTACCTCAAAATAAAGAGGACTCTGTAAAAATTCAAAAAGGTTTATTGAATCCTGCCATGATCCCTGAAGAACAAAGAGATTATTACCTTGAAAGAAGATATCCTGCCTTTGGAAATCTTGTCCCTCGTGATGTTGCTTCCAGGGCAGCGAAAGAAAGATGCGATGCAGGATTTGGCGTCGGAACAACAGGTCTGGCAGTTTATCTTGATTTCAAAGATGCTATTGTCCGCCAAGGGAAAGATACTATTGAAGAAAAATATGGAAACCTTTTCCAGATGTACGAAAAAATTACTGATCAAAATCCCTACGAAACACCTATGATGATATACCCTGCAATTCATTATGCCATGGGCGGGTTGTGGGTAGATTATGAACTCATGACAACGATTCCGGGATTGTTCGCAATTGGCGAAATTAATTTTTCTGATCATGGAGCAAACCGGCTTGGGGCTTCCGCATTAATGCAAGGTCTTGCCGATGGATACTTTGTACTTCCATATACCATTCAGAATTTCCTTGCGAATGAAATTCATACACCAAGAATGAATACTGATTTACCAGAATTTCAAGATGCTGAACAAAATGTAAAAAATAAAATAAATAATATCCTGCGTATCCAGGGTAAAAATACCGTAGACACATTTCACAAACGTCTGGGTAAAATCATGTGGGATTATGTAGGAATGGCCAGGAATAGAGAAGGTTTACACAAGGCCATCGAGTTAATTAAAGAACTGAGGATTGATTTCTGGAATGATGTCAAGGTTACAGGTAATCAGGATGAACTTAATCCGGAACTTGAAAAAGCCTGCAGAGTGGCCGATTTCCTTGAAATTGGAGAATTAATAGCGAGGGATGCTTTACAAAGGGAAGAATCCTGTGGTGGTCATTTCCGGGAAGAATATCAAACAGAGGAGGGAGAAGCGTTACGTAATGACAAAGATTTTTCATATGTGGCTGCATGGGAATATAAAGGAGCTGAGGAAAGCCCACTTCTTCATAAAGAACATCTTAAATTCAATTTTATTGAAGTTAAACAAAGAAATTATAAATAATAAAGTAATATCAACAAAATATGGATTTAACCCTTAAAATATGGCGCCAGAAGGATTCATCCTCCAAAGGAAAATTTATTAACTATAAAGTGAATAATATTTCTCCTGATAGTTCCTTTCTCGAAATGCTGGATGTCCTAAATGAAGAGTTGATTCACAGGAATGAAGATCCAATTGCGTTTGATCATGATTGCAGGGAAGGGATTTGCGGTTGTTGTAGCCTTTATATAAACGGACGACCCCATGGACCTGATGAGAAAATTACCGTTTGCCAGCTTCACATGAGGAAATTTAAGGATGGGGACACTATTGTTGTTGAACCCTGGAGAGCAAGACCATTTCCCGTAATCAAGGACTTGATTGTGGATCGCACAGCATTTGATAAAATTATTATCGAAGGAGGATATATTTCAGTGAATACTGGTAATGCAGCTGATGCAAATACTATACTGGTTCCAAAAGAGAATTCAGATCTGGCATTTGATGCTGCTATATGTATTGGTTGTGGTGCTTGCGTTGCTGCTTGTAAGAATGCCTCAGCAATGTTATTTGTATCAGCCAAAATATCCCAATTTGCACTTTTACCTCAGGGAAAATTGGAAGCCAGGGAACGTTTAAATACCATGATATCTATGATGGATAAGCTTGGCTTTGGTAATTGTTCAAATACCGGCGCTTGCGAAGCAGAATGCCCGAAAGGAATTTCCCTTACAAATATCGCGCGATTGAACAGGGAATACTTTAAAGCCAAGGTCGTATAATTGATGATAAAAAAATATGTAATAAATTTTCATTCCTTCATTAAGTTTTCAATCTCTTCTACCGTTTTTGGAATAGGCTTCCCGAGTACTCGACACGAATCCTGAGTAACGAGAACATCGTCCTCAATCCTTATCCCTCCAAAATTTCTATAAGATTCAATTTTACTATAATTTAGGAATTCTGCGGCTTTTTTTTCTGTTTTCCAAATGTCAATAAGTGTCGGAATAAAATAAATACCTGGTTCCACAGTAATGACAAATCCGGGTTTAAGTTTCTTCGCAAGTCTAAGAAATGAGGTCCCAAACTGACTCCTCCTTTTTATTGTTTCATCATAGCCAACATAATCCTCTCCAAGTGATTCCATATCATGGACATCTAAACCGAGCATATGGCCAATTCCATGTGGGAAAAACAGAGTATGGGCTCCTTGTCTAACAGCTTCTTCAGTATCTCCATGCATCAATCCCAGGCTTTTAAGTCCTTCAACAATACATCTTGATGCAAGAAAATGAAGATCCATATTATATTCACCTGGCTTGATGGCTTCAATTACTTTCATATTTGCCTCAAGGACAATCTGATAAATATCCTTCTGTTTCTGATTGAATTTTCCTCCAACAGGAGTCGTGCGGGTTATATCACTCGCATAATGCAAGGGAGATTCGCAACCGGCATCAGCAACAACCATTTTCCCCTCACTCAGCAAATTACCATGATAATGGTTGTGAAGTGTCTGACCCTCTACGCTTAAAATCACCGGGAAAGAAACCGGACCACCATGTGACAATGCTATTCCTTCAATCTCGCCGGCAATTTCCCGTTCCCATGTTCCCTGAAAAGCCATTCTCATAACCGTTGTATGCATTTTATATGCCACATCAACGGCATGCTCAATGTGTCTGATTTCATTCTCATCCTTTTTCTCACGAAGTGAAATTACAGCTTTAATATAATCCTCGAAAACATAATCTTTAACTTTATCAAGCGTGATATTTAATAAATCAGCAATAAAGATTTCTTGTTGTACCCTGTAAGTAGGTAATATCCCTACCTGCCTACCTTGCTTCAGGGCTTGTTGAATATCATTTTTCAAAGCATTAAGGGGCCTGGTGTCCTCTATTCCAACTTTTAAGGCGCCTTCAGAAAGAGGCTCGCTTTCACCCATCCAGATAATATCATCAATACATGCATTATCTCCGTATATGATTTCCAGGTTTTCATCAATGTCGATTATGGCTGCTAATCCCGGTTTATCCAAACCAAAAAAATATAGAAAATTACTATCCTGTCTAAAATGATACGTATTCGATGCATAATTCATCGGACTCTCACCGTTCCCTGGAAATATTAGCAAACCGTTTTTACATTTTTTCCTGAGTGCCTCTCTTCTTAAAATATAAACCTTTTTGTCAAACATTGGGTACCTCCTTTTTAATTTCTTTCTCAATAAAACCCCAATTTATAACGATTCGTCTTCATCTCAAAACGTCCAATAAGACTTCTGCTCTCTAACATAAAGCCTGACTAATTTACTGAACTGAAAAGAGTATCAGAAATTTTTGACCAATGAAATAAATATTGATTGCGAATACCCTTGCATATTAATTTAATTTTTTTATATTCGCAAGCTAGCCCATTGTTATTAACAATTTATAAACTTATTTATTAACATGCCCTATAGACGACTTCCAAACACAGATAGTGCACGTTTAAAGGCACTTAGTATTGCATTAAAAAAAGGAAAAGAGCTTCCTCCATTCAAATTAGCTTTCAGCCAGAGTACTCTCGGAAAAATTCAATCCTTCCTGCCCTCTTATGAAAATGCCTTATCTGAACAAAAAAATTCCTATACGCTTCAGGTTGAAAAAAGCAAAGTTCACCAGAAACATTTCCGAAGATTGCGTTTATATATTTCTCATTTTATTCAGGTTGTGAATATGGCAATTCAACGAGGTGAATTACCTTTGAGCACTCGAAAGTATTTTGATATTAATAAGGATGAAAAGAAACTACCCCCTTTGCAGACAGATGATGAATTACTGGAATGGGGGCAAAAGCTGATTGATGGAGAAAAAGCGCGACGTTTGGATTATCTTACTGCTATCACTAACCCTACCATAGCATTAGTTAATGTGCATTTCGATAAATTTATTGAAGTACATAATTATCAGGATATTTTAAAGAAACGAAACCAGCGTGCCCAGAACGCCTTAAATGAAAAACGTCTGGCTGCTGATCAGCTTATTCAACAACTCTGGAATGAAGTGGAAAATACTTTTAAGGATCTTCCTGAAAAACTCAGGAGAGAAAAGTCATCTGAGTATGGTGTGGTTTATTTTTTCAGAAAAAATGAACTCGGACAAATAAATCTTTATCCATCTGAAAGGCTTGTTACCAGCTAAAAGATAGACTTTCGCTTAGAATTCCGGTAAATCAGATATAACAGGCATCCTCCGGATATAATCCCGGCAATAGAGAAGATTAAGCCATTATCTGGTGTCCCAATAAGTTCAATGGTCTTATCAACCCTCTCATGGTAATATAAAAAATAATAGATGACAGCTAGAGCATTATTAATAAAATGAGCTGTGATTGTGACCCATATTGATCCGCTCCATAGAAATAAATAACCTAAAACAATACCCAGAAAAAACCTTGGTAGAAAAGAAAGGAACTGTATATGAAGCGCACTGAAAATGATTGCCGTTAAAATAATTGCCCAGTTATCATTTTTTAACCATGCTGAAAAACGATCCTGAACAATTCCCCTGAAAATTAATTCCTCGCCTATTGATGGAATTACAGCAATAATTAACAGGTTGAATAATAATCCGCCCATTCCCTGTACATTTAAAAAAGATTCCATTATTTGCTGCATCTGGTCCTCTTTTGAGCGGAAAAATTTTTCTATACTTGTGAGAAATTCCGGCAATGAAAGTTCATTATTTATGGAGGTCAATAAATTGGTAAACGGAAGAATGACAACTATTAGAATCCCAGCCATGAATAAAGGAAACATACCCGGTTTTTTATCAAGAGTCAGAAAACCCATCCAATCGGTGTTTATTCCACGTGCCACCAAAAATGCTGCGAATACAAACATTCCAAAGGATGTCCAGGCCTGGACATATTTAAGAAATGCAATAGTAACCGGGTTGGTAAAGTCCCCCAGAATTACCGTAAGATTATTAAGCGTGATCCCAAATATAAAAATTCCGGTTATGTAGCTTACTAATTGAAAGGCAATCCAACAAGCAATAACAACCAGACCGGTAATTAATAATTGCCTCGAAGGAGATTCATTTGATAGATATAACCGTTTCATCAAATTGATTTTTATATTTTTGCATTTAAATGTAACCATTTTTTATAGCTTTTTGAAAATACGCAACCTAGATCTTGGGGATTATCCATTATTCCTTGCTCCCATGGAAGATATTACCGACCCTTCCTTCCGGTATATATGTAAAAAATTTGGGGCCGATGTAATGTATACTGAATTCATTTCGTCTGACGGACTGATCCGTGAAGGGAAAAAGAGTGTACAGAAACTAGACATTTTTGATTATGAAAGACCTATCGGAATTCAACTTTACGGTCATTTGATCGAAGCAATGATTGAGGCGACAAAAATTGCTGAAAATTCAAATCCTGATATCCTTGATCTTAATTATGGTTGTCCTGTCCGTAAAATTTCCAACCGTGGTGCAGGTGCCGGACTCTTGAATAATATTCCCCTGATGATTGATATGACCCGGGCCATCGTTCAATCAACCTACCTGCCTGTCACAGTGAAAACGCGTCTCGGCTGGGACGAAAACTCAAAAATAATCGTTCAATTAGCTGAAATGCTCCAGGATACAGGCATTGAAGCCATCACTATCCATGGGCGTACCAGGAATCAATTATACAAGGGTGTGGCTGACTGGACCCTGATAGGTGAGGTTAAAAATAATCCAAAAATCCATATTCCTGTCATCGGAAATGGGGATATTGCCACTCCGGAAATTGCCAAAGAAATGTTTGACAAATATAAAGTGGATGGGATAATGATCGGACGTGCTGCAGTGGGGAAACCATGGATCTTCAGAAATATCAGAAAATTTCTTGAGACAGGTAATCATCCCGGAGATCCTTCTCTTAATGAAATAATTGATATCGCCAGGGATCATTTATTAAAATCCATTGAATGGAAAGGACTTCCGGTAGGGATTTATGAAATGCGCAGGCATCTATCCAATTATTTTAAGGGTTTGCCTCATTTTAGAGAAATTCGTTACCGCATGCTTACGACTCTAGAACCCAATATGTTGTTCGATATATTGGAAGAAATACGTGAGAAGTATAAAGATGAAATTATCACAGAAATGGGAAGAGAAAGTTAAGATTGTGTATTTTTCAATTTTAATATGGCCGCTTCCGACAACTTAATCAGTTTCAAATACTAATTTCAAAATGCCTTATTGCCCCAAATGGTAATACTCTTAAACTTGCTTTTGATGGACTATAATAATCCTGGGTGAAACCAGATCATTCAAAGTAACGGAAGGGTAGTTTCTCTTAACCATGTGCAGGATATCTTTATTTACTAACCTGAGGTCCTGTTCTTTTGGGAATATTAAAAGGGCTGATATTTCCAATCCTGCCTCAGCACTCGCGTGCTTGATATCCTTTATGCTCATTCTGTTTATACCATTCCGATAAAAAGACATTGCAATATTCAACTTTTCAGGATAAAATTGTTGATTATATCTTTCAAAATCTTCTGGACTTAAAATGGCATGACCCCAGGGAAAATCGATTGTACAGGCACTATGTCCGCCAATTAATGAAAAAAACGGATTATATTCATGGATAGCAACACCCCAATCCTTAAGTAATCTCCGTATATTTATAAATGCTTTAATTGGGTCCTGCAGATGTTCCAGTACATCCCAACTGCAAATTATGTCAAAGTATCCAGCTTTAAGCTTTGAATTACATATATCATCATCTATAAACCTAACCTTTAGTGATTCATTAAATCTATTTTTTACCAGTTTTCTGATTTCGCCTAAGGTCTTATTGACATTTATAAGATCATCACTTAATATTTCTTTATTATCGAGTGATGAGATTTTATATCCGGAAAATTCAGTGCCAATAACTTCTGCTGCACCTCTTTCTGAAAGGGCATATGATGTAGCACCCGTTGAACAACCAACTTCAAGAATTCTTGAGTGTTGCAACCCATCCGTGAAAAGATTAAAAACGGGTTCCATTCTCTCAACGGCGATCCTTCCATGTTGAACAATCTGTTCAATTTTGTGCCCAGATTTATCATAAATATGTGATTCTTTTTGAAAAATTTTTTCCCAACCGGGTTTTATCCTGCTCCTTAATTTATCATACAAATAATGCTCACTTCCATAACTATCAATAAATTTATCCCGGACAACGAAAGTTTTTAAATCTAAAGGTTGCTCAAAAACTGACTGAATAAGTTTACTTCTTTTAGCTTTATCAATTATAAATTTTAATATTTTTCTTTTCATCCATTGAAATTTAGTCTTCGAGAGCCGTATTGAATCTGTTTCTTAATTATATTTAAAAAATAAATTAACCGCATTCTAATCTGTTTTAATAAAATCCTAGGTCAGAATATAATTTTCCGTCAATACAAGGAATGCATTAAGCTCTTCTGACTTCTTTTTGCTGCTCCATCCAAGCTCAGCAGCAACAATGTCTGCAACAGCAGGAGCAATCTGCTTTGTGGCACGAGCATTTAAAAAAAGCGCACGAAGTCTTCTTGCTAAAAGATCTTCAAGTTTAACAATCATCTCCGTTCTGCACAACCACACTACCTCAGCTTTTATATAATTCAGATCGGGATGAAGCTTATCACCAAGAGACGGCATTTCCCTGACAAGCTCAAGGATCTTGATCTTCCTTTTACCATATATAGATAATGGATCCCGTTCACTCATATTTTCATTATATTCATTGATGATAAAATACCTGGATCTGGAAGCAACTTTAGGAAGGCATGTAACTTGTGCCGCTTTTGAAATTACGTCTTCTGCCATTTTCCTGTAGGTCGTCCATTTGCCCCCGGTGATGGTGATGAGCTTACTTTTTGAAACAAGTATTTTATGACTTCTTGATATTTCTTTAGTTTTTGACATTTTATCTTTTGGAGCAGCCAGGGGACGTAATCCCGCAAATACTGACAATACATCAATCCGATTTGGAGGCAAGTTAAAGTAACGCCCTGCAGTATTCAGGATGAAATCAACCTCCTCTTCCAGGGCCTTTGGCTCTTCCAAAGCATAATCAAGTGGTGTATCTGTTGTTCCGACAAGAATATAATTATACCATGGAACTGCAAAGAGCACACGTCCATCAACGGTTTTAGGAATCATCAGGGCATATTCACCAGGAAGAAATTTTTTATCCAGAACCAGGTGAATACCCTGACTTGGCCTTACCAACCGGTTCGTTTCAGGATGATCCATCTTAAGTATATCATCAACCCATACCCCTGTAGCATTAATAACAGCTGATGTATAAATATTAAAATGTTCTCCGGATGTGATATCCTCAGACATAATTCCTGTTACTTTCCCTGATGAATTCTTCAGAATTGCCTTCACTGGAAAATAGTTGATTGCCAGGCCATTGTTTTCAAAAAAAGAATGCAGAAGATCCATGGCTAACCGGGAATCATCGAAGGCACAATCATGATAAACCACTCCACCCTTTAATCCTTTTTGTCGGATTCCTGGCATCATTGTTCTAATTTGTTTAGCTGAAATATGCACGGAACTACCGAGACTCAGCAACCCGGACATAAGATCATAGAGCGTCAGTCCGATAGTATAGAAAGGGCCTTCCCACCAGCGATAGTTAGGGATAATAAATTTCTGATCCTTAACCAGATGCGGAGCATTTTTTTTAAGGGTTCCCCGCTCGCGAAGAGCCTCGAAAACAAGAAAAATATCTCCCTGAGCAAGATATCTTACTCCACCGTGAATAAGTTTTGTACTCCTGCTTGAAGTGCCTTTTGTAAAATCGGCCTTTTCAACCAGAAGTGTTTTATATCCCCTTAACGATGCTTCAAGGGCTGCTCCAATACCTGTTGCGCCACCACCAATAACAATGATATCAAAGGATCCTTTTTCCTGAATTTTCTTTATAACATCAATTCTGTTCAATTGAATACATTTTTTTATTCAACCCAATTTTTTGACCTGGAAAGTGCTTTATTCCAATTTATGAGCAACTGATCCGCTTCTTTTCGGGTAATTTTCGGATTAAAAATCCTTTCTGCTTCCCATTGTTTGCGGATTTCATCTTCATCATTCCAAAATCCAACAGCAAGACCTGAGAGATAGGCAGCTCCAAGGGCAGTTGTTTCCATAACTTTTGGACGTACTACCTGTTTACCAAGAATATCCGCCTGAAATTGCATAAGAAAGTCGTTATGTACTGCTCCTCCATCTACCCTCAATTCCCGGATTAATTGACCGGAATCTTTTATCATTGATGATATTGTATCGTAAACCTGATAAGCTATACTCTCCAGTGCTGCCCTGCAAAAGTGGGCCCGCGTGGTCCCTCTTGTTATTCCGAATATGCTTCCCCTCGCATAAGGATCCCAGTGAGGAGACCCAAGCCCGGTAAAAGCCGGAACAAAATAAACTCCTTCATTATCAGAAATACTTGTAGCAAGTATTTCGCTTTCCCTGGCAGATGCAATGATTCCAAGGCCATCCCGGAGCCACTGAATCACTGCACCAGCAATAAATATGCTCCCTTCGAGAGCATAAATTGTTTTATTTCCTATTTGCCAGGCTATGGTGGTAAGTAATTTATTATTTGAAACAACCGGGATATCTCCCGTATTCAGAACAACAAAGCAACCTGTTCCATAAGTGTTTTTTGCCATACCTCGTTGATGACAAAGCTGACCAAAGAGGGCTGCCTGCTGATCCCCTGCAATTCCCGTAACAGGAATTCTATGTCCAATGATCGCCTGGGAAATATCAGCAAAATGACCCGATGAGCTTTTTACCTGAGGAAGAATGGACCGTGGAATATTAAAAAGATTAAGAAGTTCATCATCCCATTCCAAAGTATGAATATTAAAAAGCATGGTTCTGCTTGCATTGGAAACATCTGTAGCAAAGGCTTTTCCGCGGGTCAGGTTCCATAATAACCAGCTGTCAACAGTACCAAAACAAATCCTGCCTTTATCAGCTTTTTTTCTTACTCCTTCCACATGATCAAGAATCCAGTTGACTTTAGTAGCTGAAAAATAGGGATCAATGACCAAGCCTGTTTTCTCACTTATCATAGCCCCCATTCCATGATCATTAAGGGAATTACATAAACCGGCTGTTCTGCGATCCTGCCAGACAATAGCATTGTAAACAGGTTTTCCTGTTTCATTGTCCCATAAAATAGTTGTTTCTCTTTGATTTGTTATACCGACAGAAATGATATTCGCGGGAGAAATGCCTGCCATTGTAATTGATTCCTTTACCGCTTCCAACTGACTTATCCAAATCTCATTTGGATCATGCTCAACCCATCCAGGCTGAGGATAATATTGTTTGAATTCCTTTTGAACAATGGATTTAATTATACCGGAGTGATTAAATATTATAGCACGTGAACTAGTAGTACCCTGATCAAGCGCCAGGACGTAGTTTTTTGAATCCAAGTGTGTACAATTAATTACGACTAGAAAAAAAATTAATTCAAAACCTTCATTTCACCCATCACCGATCACTGATTACGCGGATGATCGAGCATATAATGCAACCCTCTGCTTTCCTTCCTTGCCTGAGCCATTTTGATCACAAGGTAAGCCACATTAATAATATTTCTCAGTTCGCACAATCCTTTCGAAAGCTTTGATTTTTTGTATAATGCCTCGGTTTCCTGAAAAATGATTTCGAGCCTTACAAGGGCCCGTTGCAGCCTGATCTCTGAACGAACAATCCCAACATAATTGCTCATAATCATCTGGACTTCTTTCCAACTTTGAGTGATAAGAACCATCTCTTCCGGATGACTCGTTCCTTCCTCATTCCATTCAGGTATACCTTTAGGATAATCGAGATGTGGAAGCTCATCGATGGCCTTTTTTGAAGCACGGTCAGCAAAAATTATCGCCTCAAGCAATGAGTTGGAGGCCAGTCTGTTTGCACCATGCAGCCCGGTTGATGAAGTTTCGCCTACCGCAAAAAGCCGGTTTATCCAACTTTTCCCATCCATATCCACTTTTACACCACCACAAATATAATGTGCAGCAGGTACCACGGGGATCATATCTTTGGTAATGTCTATTCCTAAAGTAAGACATTTTTCATTAATATGGGGGAAATGTGATCTTAAGCTTTGAGCATTAAGATGCCTGCAGTCAAGGTAAACAAAATCCTGTCCTTTGATTTTCATTTCATTATCAATGGCCCTTGCTACAATATCTCTTGGCGCAAGGCTTCCCCTTTTATCGTATTTATTCATGAATTCGAGCCCATCCTGTGTTTTCAGCACACCTCCAAATCCCCGCATCGCCTCAGTAATTAAAAAAGAAGGCTTTTCCATAGGATTATATAGTGAAGTGGGATGAAACTGCACAAATTCCATATTGTCAATAATACCCTTTGCCCTGTAAACCATAGCAATACCATCTCCTGTTGCAATAGGAGGGTTGGTTGTTGTCTGATATAAATTGCCAC
>CAZKMG010000063.1:10205-13844 GCA_964553465.1 uncultured Bacteroidaceae bacterium | reverse complement strand
TTGCAAAGGAAAACAAGGGATTTAGAAAATAACATTGAACATGAAATTTCTCTTCCAAAATCAAATGTGTTACAGTTTATTCTGAAAGATGGAACAAAAATTTCCATACGCCCCTCAGGTACCGAACCAAAAATTAAATTTTATTTTAGTGTAAACGAAATCCTGAATAGTGAAATTGACTTTAAAAGGATTGATTCTATTTTGCAGGATAGAATATTGGCTATTCAAAGAGAACTCAACCTTCTCTAATCATATTTATGCAAAGAAATATTAATTCTTTAAACACTAATTATAATATATCAATTGGTTTTTATTTACTTTTTATGAGACCTAAGGGGGAATTACTGATATTAGAAATTAAATAAATATAAAAATGAGATCCTATCGTAAAGAACTATGGTTTGAGATGCCGATCCGCCGGGCTTTTCTTAATATTACCGTACAGATTGAAAGATGTCTCGCAGATAGTAATGTTAAAGAGGGATTAATCCTCATTAATACAAAACAAATTTAATAACACTTTATTATTCAATAAGTGGACCCTTGTTTAAAAGTGCAATTTAATACTAATCACCTATTATTTTAACAAGTACCCGTTTACGGCGTTTACCATCAAATTCACCGTAAAAAATCTGCTCCCATGGGCCAAAATCCATCCGGCCATTAGTTATTGCCACAACTACTTCGCGACCCATCACAGAACGTTTCAAATGTGCATCTGCATTATCTTCATAGCCATTATGCTGGTATTGAGAATATGGCTTTTCCGGTGCAAGTTTTTCGAGCCATACTTCAAAGTCATGATGTAGTCCACTTTCATCATCATTAATAAATACACTGGCTGTTATATGCATCGCGTTGATAAGAGCTAAACCCTCTTTGACACCACTTTCTTCCAGACATTTTTGGACCTGGCTTGTAATATTCACATATGCTCTGCGGGTTGGTGTTTCAAACCAAAGTTCTTTACGATAGGATTTCATAATAAATGTTTTGATGATTTATTTAAGATGCCACAAAGTTAATAATCTTATATAAAAAACCCGGCTATTAAGTCAGACCGGGGTTTTTATTCCAAATTGCCTCAGTATATATTAATAGTTCCGACTATAATTCCACCTCTCACATTGTAAGAAGCACTCGAAACGACTAAAATTCATTCGTTTGCCGGAAAGATCAACAGAAATTCTTCTCTGATGATGCAAAGGCCATATCGTAGTCCACACCATACTATATCGTATGTGGCGTTTTGTAATTATGTGGCGAATTAGCACTTTGTTAAATTCACTAAATCATTATAATGGGAGGGTCTCCCGGATCAGGAAAGACTATGTTAGACAAGTGACTGCCGACTATTATTCCGCCTCTGGCACTTGAAGAGGCTCTTGAAAATACCAAAATACACTCAGTAGCCGGGAAGAATGATGACCATACGGCACTTATGATCAGGAAACCATTTCGTTCATCGCACCATACTATTTCTGATGTGGCTATTAGTTAAAATGTGGGGAGGTTTTTTACCTCATTTAATCTGTGTTACAAGAATGAATGACCTTCAATGTTTACAATAATTACCAAATGTATGGGAGTAACTTGTATCGAGTCTTATACGTATATTCACGATAGCCATTTAACTCATTAATGAGTGTTTTATCCTCAAGAGATGTTCTTATCAAAGTCAGGATTATCGAAAAAATGGATGGGATGAAACCCCATAGAGAACCTAAAATTAGTGGAATTCCTATCGCTGTAACCATCATACCAAAATATGCTGGATGACGAATAATATTATAAATACCAGTATCACATACAGTATGTCCTCTGTCTGTTTGAATGCGCATCACACTTGAAAAGAATTTGTTTTGTTTTTGGGCAGCAAGAAAAATAACTTCGCCCATAAGAATAAGAACTAATCCAATTGCATTAATACTCCAATGAAACCTTGGAGACCATTGAAACCGACCAGAATCTAATCCAGCAACAATATAAGTGATGATTAGGATGATAGCAGATAAACCTAATATTTTTTTATCCCATGATTTTGTTTCAGTTTTTACTGTTGACCGTTCTTCAGCAAGTTCATCGTTATTGCTTAGCGCAAAGGAATTTAACAGCACTGAGATAATATTAATCGAGGTGTATAGCCAACCTTCCCAGTAATTTATTCGTCCTGCACTAATAAACAATATTAATAAGAAGAAAAGAGTTCCAATTAAGCTTTTAATAAGTAATTGAATTTCATTCATGCTGCTGATTATAGAAAATAATGAAAGAACAATTTACTTAAAAATTCAAGTTCGGATATTATTATTCTTAAAATAAGTTCAATTCAATTTGTTAAAATGTGGTGGATTTAAATTGATATTTATCCTGATGTCAAGTACCTAATATATAGAATACTGGGATATGATAAAGTTACTACTTAATCACTTTCAACAACGCATTTAGTTAATTCATCCATTGTGTTTATTTCGGTACTTTCTATTAACTGAGCACTTTTTAAACCTCTGGCTTCAGCATAACTGCTACAGATTTTAACCTTTACCCCTTTTGCTAGAACCACTTTCAGCATTTTTTTTATATTGTTATAACCATTTGGGGTGTTTTGATTTGATATATCACAATTAATGGCATCCGCCATAAGAAAGATTTTTACTTAAACATTTTCGTATTCTTTTCCAAGTTGTTTTGCCTAACACAGTCCCATAAAGAGTATTATTTATTAATACAAGGATTTTTTGAGCCATGGTGAGCATTTTTAATTAATGTTATAGTGCCAGAACAAATATACTATGATTTGACTTTATGTAGCACAAAATCTATTAGTGTATTAATATACAGTTAATTAACTCAATTTGTGCCACATCATTATTCGTTTGATGTGGCATTGGTAGGTGGTAGTAATTTTCCCATGCACGGGGAGATCTCCCTGGCACATAATGGTGTATTATTTCTTGATGAACTGCCTGAATTTATAAGAAATGTGCTGGAAGTGATCCTTCAACCTCTTGAAGACAGAATTATTAATGTATCAAGAGCGAAGTTCAGGGTTGAATATCCTGCAATTTTAATGGTTGTTCATTTGAAAGTATTTTATAATTAATTGAAAATTAGAATGTAAAAGTAAAAAATCATACTTTGGGAGCCTTTACTCCCTTGACAAAGATGACCCAGGGAAAACTCTGAAATTAGTTTTGATTCTGGTTTATAATATTCATTTGAAAGTACAGGACCTTCTCCATTATTGCATTCATATTACACCTCAAAAAATTCATCTGGGAAATTTATGAGGTAGAGTTTCTCAGTGGCCCTGGTAAAAGCAGTGTACAACCATCGGAGGTATTCAAAGTTCAACATCTCAGGTTTGAAGAAACCGATATCAACAAATACTGCTTTCCATTGTCCTCCTTGAGATTTATGACAAGTAACTGCATATGCGAATTTGACCTGTAATGCACTAAAATAAGGATTTTCCCTGGCTGCAATCATTCTTTTACGCTTATTCTTAATTTCATCAAGTTCTTCGAGAATAACTCTGAATAAAGCCTTTTGCTCTGACATTCCAAGTGAAGCAGTTTCACTATGGAGCGTGTCAAGAAGAATTTTTGCATCGATAAGCTGATCTCCATAGTCAATAAG
>CAZKMG010000063.1:0-10195 GCA_964553465.1 uncultured Bacteroidaceae bacterium | reverse complement strand
CGATACCCAGATAATGACTGGTATCTGTGTATTTTCTCTAATCTTGCAATATCGCCATTAGCAATAAATTCAAGCCCGGATTGTGGAGAGTTATATAAGTAATTGTTTTTCACAACCATTAATACATCTCCGGGAGTAATTTCCTCATCTCTGAATAATATTTGTTGCCTGATACCTGAATTAAAATGGTTCGCCCATTTGTTGGTTCTGGAAATTACAATTGTTTCATCCTGACCGAATTTTCTGTAGCAACTATCTAATTCTTCAAGGAAATCAGAACCTGATATCCGATTTATATCATGAAATTTATGAGTATTAATCCTGGGTGTTAAATTAATGCCTTGCGTGATTTGCTCGCGGATTCGGGTTGCATTATCAAGAATTCCTGAATGATAAGCTTGTCTTAAAATATCAGTCAGAAAAAATTCTTTTACGGTAAGCCCGATATTTTTAAGAGTATGCTGAGTCAGAGCGGGAGAAATATCTAGTCCAACAGGCGGTAGTTGTGCAGTATCTCCGATTAGAATCAGAGAACAATTTTCACCAGTAAATACATAATCAATGAAATCTTTCAACAAATCTCCTGTCCCAAAAATGTTATTATCAAAAATTTTATTCCCAATCATAGAAGCTTCATCAACAATAAAAAGAGTTGATTTATGTAAATTCCTGTCCAATACAAAATCACCCGGTCCATCTTTCTCAGATTTTTGACGATAGATTTTTTTATGAATAGTGTAAGCCGATTTCCCAGTATAACCAGATAATACCTTGGCTGCTCTGCCTGTTGGAGCAAGAAGAATAGTTTTTTGACCTATTTCCGAGAGTGTTTTTACAATTGAATTTACAATTGTCGTTTTACCAGTGCCAGCAAATCCCTTAATTATAAATACATTACGATTCTCGTGTTTAAAAAGAAAAGATGACAATTCTTTTAACAGAGCTTCCTGACCAGGAGTTGGTTCAAAATCAAGATTTTTAATTAATTCCCTGAAAAGAAAGTTTTTAAGCATAAAAGATAATAATTGCTAAATTTAAAATTTAAAATTTATTTTTTTTGTTAAATTTGCCTAAACCGAAAACCAATAATTTATAAGTATAATGAGAACAGTTATTCAGATCATCCTGGGTGTTGCAATTATCTTTCTTGGATACCTTGTATATGAAAGTGTTTTAACTCCCATACGTTTCAATAAAGCGAAAGATATCAGAGAAAAAGCTGCAATTAGCAAAATGATTGAAATTAGAGAAGCTCAGAAAGCTTTCAAAGATGTAAATCTACGTTACACAGGTAGCTTTGACACGCTGATCAGTTTTATTAAAAATGATTCATTTAGTGTTGTTAAAGCAATCGGGATGATCCCTGAATCCCTTATTGACAGTACCCAAGATATTAAGAAAGCAAGAGAAATTGCTCTTAAAAGAGGAGTGATTAAAAGAGAATCATCCAGGGTAGCTGTTTTGGATTCTATCTTCGGACCAAAATTCCCTGTTGATTCAATGCGATATGTGCCATTTACGAATGCTAAGGAATTTGATATGAAGGCCGGTGAATATGTCACTACATCAGGATTGACTGTCAAAGTGCTGGAAGTTACAGTACCTTTTGATGTCCTTCTCAAAGGGCTTAATCCTCAATTAGTAATAAACTATATTGACCAGCGAATTAAGATTACTAAATTCCCCGGGCTAAAATTTGGATCCTTTGAAGAAGGTACATTATCAGGAAACTGGGAATAATAACCTGATATGTAATGGATTATTTATATAATAGAGAAAAATTTAATCCTGAATATTCAATAAATTACATATTATCCATCCAGCTTTCGCTGGATGGTTTTTGTTTATATATTGCTAATAAAGAATCTGTAAATACACCGGTTTATCTCCTTTCAAAAAGATTGAAAAAACCAGGAATCCGGAGCATGATAAATGAGCTAAAAAAATTCCATGATTTTGATGCATTAGTATTTCATAGAACAATTATCACATATCATACTCATTCATTTCTTTTGATACCTGATGAATTTTATAATCAGGACCTGATTTCTGATTATTTTCTCCTTTTGCAATCAGAAATTGAAGAGGTAAAAACCTTTGTTTCAATTATTCCTGTATTAAGAACAAAACTGATTTTCAATGTACCTTTGGAAATACTCTCAATACTAAACGATAAATTTCCTCAGACACAATTACTTCATTCAGCTTGTCCTTCGCTGCAATTTGGAATTCATAAGACCGGGGCAATATGTGTTATTAATCATTTTGGGACAAGTATCTCAATCACAGTATTTAAGGATAAAGAGCTATATCTCTTTAACATTTTTTCAGTTAAGGATGAAAATGACCTTCTTTACTTTGTAAGTAATTCTTTGCAAAGCTGTAATCTCGAGAGGCAGGTTACAGATCTATACTTAATAGGTAAGGAAGAAGATTCACCTGAATATTTAATTATCTCCAAATTTATTTCTGAACCCCTAAAGTATTTACCTGATCTTAAAGAGTTTAATAGTTCGGATTTTCCTGTGAATATCCTGTTTAATCATCTGGAGGGCTTAAATTGCGCATTATAAGTGGGAAATTTAAGGGCAAAGTAATTCATCCTCCGAAAAACTTCAGAGCGCGACCAACGACAGATTTTGCAAAAGAAGCACTTTTTAATATTCTGCATAATACCATTGATTTTCCGCATGTCAGGGTACTTGATCTATTTTCCGGTACAGGAAGCATAGGTTTAGAGTTTGCATCGAGAAATGTAAATTTTGTGGATATGATTGAAAAAAATAATGTGCATTATGAATTCATAAAGAAAACCCTCAAGGATATGAAAATTGAGAACGCACGCGTCATTAAAACAGATGTATTCACTTTCATTGACCACATTCATCAGACTTATGATCTCATTTTTGCTGATCCACCGTATGACTTAAAAGGGAATGAAGAATTGCCGGAAAAGATACTATTATCATCAATACTTAATCCGGATGGTTGGTTTATTTTTGAGCATTCTAAAAAAATAAACTACTCAGGTCACCCATATTGCTTTGATATCAGAGTATATGGCGGTGTCCATTTCAGTTTTTTTAAAAAAGCGTTATAATTAAATTAATTCATTGTAATGAAAAAGAGAAACTAAGTGAGCGATCAGCTAATTTCCTTTAATCATGATCAGAAGCATTTTAAACTTTTCTTTAGCAAATACAGCATGAGAAATATTTGCAGGCATAATAATCGAATCACCAGCCTTAAGTTCATTTAGCTTCCCTCCTATTGTTATTTCTGCAGATCCTTCCAATAATTCAACAAACGCATCAAATGGGGCGCTATGTTCACTTAATTTTTGATCCTTATCGAATGAAAATAAAGTAATATTTCCTGCTGTATTTTCAAGAATCCTTTTACTGATGATTCCATTTCCGGAATATTCAACCAGTTTTGAAAGGACTAATTTTTCCCCTTTTTTGAATGTATTGATCATTTCAGTTCATTTATAGTTGAACAATAATAATAATATCCTCCCTGTAAAACAAATTTAACTCATCATCGCAATCTCATTATATTCAACCCGAACATTTGTGATTTACTGATTAATTGAAATTTGAATAATAATGATGTTAGATCAATAAAATTATGTGATTAATAATTTCACCGATTCATGGAGCACCATGGTCATTGATTGTTAAGTCAAACAAATGTGCTGAATTGAAAGGGAAATAAGGTTTACCTAAAAATTATAGCGTGGAATTGATAGGAGTTAAAGATTACAAAACACATAAAAAAGCAATAGAAAAAAAGTTCTGGATCGGAAAATAAAATTGGTTCTATTAAGAAAGTTTTAATAATTTATGCAAAGAAATTATTGATAATCAACCAATAAAGCTAAGGCAAAGAACTATCAAATGATAATTGCCAGATTTAATCCTTTTATAAGTGCGACAAGAAAGACATAGACATCTTGTTGAAACTTAAGGAGCGGAACCAAAACAGGACACGAAAAAGAGCTGATCTGTAAAGGTTTTAGAATTGTCATTATCTATCCATGTGATACTGATATTTTTTCTTCGATAAAAACGTTGATTTCAATTAAATTATGCTATAACTTTGGTATACAGGGTTGTAATTAGTTTATTAAATTATTTTATGAAGGTTATTCCTCTCATTCTGAATAGATCATTTTTCCATGAAGAGTTTATGATTAACTTGCTTAATTCCAGGCAGATGAAGAACATAAGAATCTGTAATTTTTTTATAACAACCAGGAGACACCTGAAAATCCTTTACAGAGTAGGGAGTGTAAGCTGAAAAACTCAAGAGTAAGCAAAATTTATAAAATTAGATTATGAAAAAAGCACTTCTGCTGATTACTGTTTTTTGTTTTACTGCTTTCCCAGTGATAAATGCCCAAATGACTAAGGGTAAGATACTGGTCGGCGTTTCATCCACGCTAAACCTCAGCGGGTATGCGTGGGGTTCTGATTTTATGAACCTGAATCTTTCAAGTACTAAATACAAAAGCAGTTCTGGAGATGTAACTGATCCTGACAAAACAAATAGTTTTACTATTCTTCCCAAGGTTGGATATCTTGTAATTGACAATCTCGCAGTCGGTTTAGACCTTATCTTTTCCTCCTATTCCACTAAGTATAGTGATGGGGATAAAGACAGTGAAAGTATATTTTGTGCAGGACCTTTTGTAAGGTATTATTACCCCCTTGCCCAATTTTCACCATATGCTGAATTAAATGGTGCCATTGGTACAGAAACGGATAAGTATAATTATAGAGGTATTGATGGTGATGATAAATGGAGTTTAAAAATGTTTGGAGCAGGAATCGGGGCTGCAATGCCACTTGGTGACAGAGTAACTTTTGACGTTATGGCAGGTTACAACTATTTAACTTACAAGCAAGAGGGGGAAGATGAAACAGAGATAATAGGATCTTTGGCACTGAAAATGGGATTTATAGTATTCTTTAGATAGAAATAATTGCCAGTATTACTGCAAAAACCTAACTTACTGACTACATTTGGTCGATAAGATAGTAAGTGAATTACATCAATTCATACCAAGTATTTAGCTCCGGCTTTTAATAGTCAATAATATCCGGTCATCTATGGTCAATTGCAACTGTTATCCCCATCAGAGAATGATGCTGATATTTTGTGATGAGTTTTAGACATTGTCTTGAAGGGATAGTGCGAAAGCTAAATTTGAAAATAAAATAATCATTGATATTCAATGGTTTAATCTACTTATTTGGCGGTGAGGACAGGATTTTCTGATGTTGCTATGTTTATCGGGATACTTAGCCGCGGCAGGCAGGAACTTCTCTCCCTGTTTTACTAAAAAAATCCGGAAAATTAATAACTTCCCGGATCTCATTTAGCGGTGCGGACGGGGCTCGAACCCGCGACCCCCGGCGTGACAGGCCGGTATTCTAACCAAGCTGAACTACCGCACCAAAATGCCCCGCAAAATTAATCCTTTTTTTAACTAATCAAATAGATTTATTAAACAATTTTTTGCTTAATTTAACTCACATGAACTATGATTCACTAATTGGTAATGACTTTGTCAAAAAAATTAGTAGCAATAAAGCCTAAGGATATTGCAATCATAATATGATTTTATGGAATTTAAAAAGATCAAACATCCATGTAAAAACCATATATTTTAAAGTTAATAAAAAGATTTCAATTATGTGAAGTAAAATTTCCTTTCCGTTTACTATCCTTATCAAGAGCAAACCTTATCAATAGAAATCCCTGTTTTAAATTTTAGGAAGACGTTAAATATTATTAATATAGAGTTGAATTTATAGTCAATTAAAATATTTTATAACACTATGAGCATCAGTACCTTTTTTCAAAAATTAGTTCCAAGTGACAAAAAGTTTTTTCCAATGTTCGAAAGTATTTCAGGGCTTGCAGTTCAGGCTTCCACTGCCCAGCACCAAATTTTTGAACATGATGATCCCGTCAAGCAAAAAGATCTATTCAGACAAATTAAGGATATTGAAACCAGATCAGACGAAATCGTGCAAAAAATTTTTGAAGAACTGGATAAATCTTTTGTTCCTCCATTTGACAGGGAGGATATTCATCAACTGACTACCTCAGTTGATCTTGTTATTGATCTTATTAATGGTGTTTCACAACGAGTAAGGCAATATAGACCTAAAGAAATTCCATCAGAGTTTAAAGATTTTACAAAAATAATTTCTAAGGGATGTGATCAAATTAACATCGCTGTAAGTGAATTAAAAAGCCTTAAAAAACCAAATAAGATATTAAAAGCGTGTAATAAAATGGTTGATTTTGAAAAAGAGGCTGATGATCTTTATCATTCTACCATTTCAAATATTTTTAAGAAAGAAAAGGATGCCATTGAACTCATAAAACAAAAAGAAATTCTTGAGAATATGGAGCATACAGTTGATTGTATTAAAGATGTATCAGACACTATTAAAACAATTATTCTAAAAATGTCATAACCTGTAATTATGCTTAGTATTGTAATTATTACCATTGGTATTGCCCTCATGTTTGATTTTCTGAATGGCATGAACGATGCGGCAAACTCAATCGCAACCATTGTTTCCACCAAAGTGTTACCACCTTTAATAGCAGTGTTATGGGCAGCATTCTTTAATTTTGTAGCTGTTTTTTTCTTTGGATTGCATGTGGCCAATACAATAGGTAAGGGCATTGTTGATCCATCTATCTTAAATGAATTTATTATTTTGGGGGGACTTATTGGAGCAGTAATTTGGGTATTTGCCTGTACGAAGCTTGGAATGCCTATCAGTGTTTCACATGCCCTGATCGGAGGATTGATGGGACCCGCAATTGTTGCTGGCGGAACACATGTTATAATAGCATCCGGATTAACCAAAGTCCTTGTATTTATTGTTTTATCTCCATTAATCGGTATCATTCTTGGTTATTTCCTGATGATCCTTACTATGTTCATTTTCAAAAATAAACACCCCCGAAAGGTCGACTCGCTATTCAGAGTTATGCAGCTCGTATCTTCAGCCGTATTTAGTATTGGACATGGATCGAATGACGCCCAAAAAACCATGGGTATTATTGCGGTTTTGTTATTTAGTACAGGGAGACTTGGGCCTGAGTTTTATGTCCCTACCTGGGTAATTTTTGCTTGTTACAGCACCATTTCACTGGGTACTCTGGCAGGTGGAAGAAAAGTTATTAAAACTCTCGGTACAAGTCTGACACATCTAAAACCAGTCCAGGGATTCTGTGCCGAAACTGCTGGAGCAATTACTATTATTGGAAGTACACTTGGTGGAATACCTGTGAGTACGACTCATACTATTACGGGCTCAATTATGGGTGTTGGCCTGACAAAAAGAGTAACAGCAGTTCGTTGGGGAATAGCAACAAATATAATACTTGCATGGATATTTACCATTCCTGCAACCATGGTTCTGAGTGGCGGAATTTATTTATTGATAAGGGTAATTATTAATATTGTGTAATTAATTTTTTTTCTTAAATAAAGCATATACAGAATTTATCCCTATATGAATGGTAATAGGTATTTTAATGAACAATTTAAATAAGATCATGTTCTTTTAATATTAATTTATGTCCTTACCTTTAATTTTATAAAGAAATGAAAGTTATCTCTCTGAATAATGTTAAAAAAAATAAGGTTGACATGCCAGGCGCCGAAAAGGCATGGAAACAGATTCCATTATCAAGGGAAGATGGTGCGCCAGTTTATGCTTACAGGGTATTTACAGTTGAACCGGGTGGTTTTACTCCTTATCACCAACATGATTATGAGCATATGAATTTTATCATTGAAGGTGAAGGAATGTTAATAAATGAAGATGGAGATCAGAAACGCTTAAATAAGGGTGATTTTGCCCTGGTTATGCCAAATGAAAAACATCAATACAGAAATACCTCACCAGATAAGGCCTTTGTTATGATATGTGGAGTGCCAAAAGAATTTGAATAAATTGATAGTTTTGCCGTGGGCAAAACCCACGGCAAAGGATATGATTATTTTACATAATCGGCCTTGTTCAAATAATCAAAACTCTGTTTAATACTTTCAATTTCATTCCCTGTTGTATATTTTTCAACTTCAATAACGAAATACTTTGCACCTGCAAGTTCTGCATTTTCAAACAGTGGTTTGAAATCCATCTTACTGCCGATACCTCCAAGTTCTGCTGAATCCTTCACATGATAAAAAAGAAAACGGCCTGGATATTTTTTAAAATAATCAAGTGCATTTCCTCCACCCTCATGAATCCAGTATAAATCCATTTCGAAAAAAACTTTTTCAGGATCAGTATTTTGAAGCATATAATCATAAATCACATTTCCATTTAGATCTGAGAACTCTTTTGTGTGGTTATGATATCCAAACTTAACTCCTTTGGCGTTACATTTTTCACCTACTGCATTGAAATAGTCGCAATATTTCTTCAAAATTTCCAGGCTGTCATATGCCTCTTTACTCATAGATGCCTGAATAATGTACTTGGCACCAGCAGCAACATGTGCATCAATACATTGATCCCACCATTCCATGGTTGATGCCCAATTTGAAGAATCAGGAAGATTTCGCCCTGTATGGGAGCTTACCACAGTCATCCCATTGTTTTCAACCAAAGCTTTAAATGCTGAAGGCGTCATCCCATAGAATAAACCATCCAGATAACCCGCTGGCTCGACATATGAGTACCCTATCTCACCCACCTGAACTATTGTACTTTCAGGGTTGGTACGCATAGAATCGCGAACAGAGTATAACTGAATACCAATAATTTTTTTTGCTTTTGGCTGGCAGGAAAACATCATGAATGAAATAAAAATTAGGATCCCTGAAGCCATAGTTGTGTGAAAGATTTTTTTGATCATGTTATTAAAATTTATTTAAACAATATGTAAAGATTAGAGTGAATATCCTTTCCTGTATTTTCTATGGAAAAATTTCTGGGCTTCAGCATCATCTCCAAAGCTTTCTTTAGCTGGATCCCATTTTATTGGACGCATTAGTTCATATGAAATGTTACCGAGATTACAAACCGTGCAAGATCTGTGCCCGATTTCAACTGGAACTTCAGGATCCTTTCTTGCCCGAACTGCATCAATAAAGTTTTGATGATGAGAAACTTTTGTTTCATATTCACCTGCCTCAGCTGTCTTTTGAGCAGGTTTAAGACTATCTTTTGATGCATTAAAGAAACCACGTGAAACTTCAATCCAGCCATCAGAACCCCAAAATTTCACACCTTTCATATCACTGTTGAATTGTTCCTCTGTCATTATAACACCATTTGCATATTTAAAGGTTAGGAATTTGGTGTCCTTATAGCCTGCAGGGATAATTTCAATAGGACCGCTTTTATCCATCCCTAATCCCCATTGTGCTATATCAAACATATGCGCTCCCCAGTCGGTAGTAAATCCTCCACCCACTTCTTTGTACCAACGCCATCCTCCCCAAAAATCTTCATCCTTGGGAGGATTGAGTGAAATTGGAGGATTTAATTGTGAGTTGTAATGGATATAAGGATTTGGTCCAAGCCAGAGATCCCAGTTTAAATCGCAGGGCATTGCTTCTTCCGGAAGATCATAAGGAGTTGGTGGAGCCCCTACATATGCATTAACTTTCTGAATTTTACCAATTTTTCCATCCTGCACAAGCTTAACTGCATATTGGAAATTGGGGTCTGACCGTTGCTGACTTCCTACTGCAAGAATGCGCTTATTGGACCGAACAGTTTCAACAAGCTTCTGTCCTTCCAAAATAGTAAAAGTTAGTGGCTTTTCGAGGTATACATCTTTACCTGCCTTGATCGCATCAATGGCAACTAAAGCATGCCAGTGGTCAGGAATAGCTATAACTACAGCATCAATTTCGGGTTGGGAAAGCAGATCAGAATACTTTTCAAAAGTTTTAATATAGGTTTTTTTACCAGATTTGGCATAGAAATCAGAGACCCTTTGCTGAAATCTGAGGCGTTTAATCCCGTAAACATCACAACCTGCTACAACCTGAACACCTTCTATTTTTAAAAACCCATTTAACAAATACATCGCCTGACGTCCAAGTCCAATAAAAGCAAGATTTATTTTATTGTTTTGTGATGTAAAACCTCTGAGACCAGGTAAAATCATAAGGCCGGCGATTCCAAACATAGATGTCCCA
>CAZKMG010000062.1:0-13884 GCA_964553465.1 uncultured Bacteroidaceae bacterium | reverse complement strand
TCATGAACCATACTTTCCAGGTTTCTGTTTGTGGCACAAATGAGTCTGATATCGATTGGAATTGTCTGGTTGGAACCAATACGCGAAATCTGTCGATTTTGTAAGACTGTCAGCAATTTACCCTGTAAATGAAATGAAAGGTTGCCGATTTCGTCGAGAAAAAGAGTACCATTATCTGCAATCTCAAATTTTCCGGGCCGATTTTCACGTGCATCAGTAAAAGCTCCTTTTACGTGTCCAAAAAGCTCACTTTCGAACAATGTTTCGGTTATGGCTCCCATATCAACACTAACCATTACCTCGTCTGCCCTTTTCGAAAGTCTATGGATTTCCTGTGCAATCAGTTCTTTCCCGGTACCGTTTTCTCCAGTAATCAACACGTTGGCATCGGTTTTTGCAACTTTTTGTACAAGGTTTAATACATGCATCAGTTGCGGGGATGAACCAATGATGAATTTCTGTTCACGGTTGATCTCATTTTTCAGTCCTTTTTCCTTTTCTTTCAGTTGGCTCACCTCTTTTTTTGACCAGTTTAGCTGAAGGGCTGATTTCAATGTAGCTAATAATTTGACATTGTTCCATGGTTTCAGAACAAAATCAGTGGCACCTTTTTTCAGGGCTTTCACGGTCAGTTCAACATCTCCGAAAGCGGTTATCATAATCACTGAAATCTCCGGATTTGTTTCCCTGATACGGCCCAGCCAGTAAATACCTTCGTTGCCGGTGTTAATTCCTGCAGAAAAATTCATATCGAGAATGACCAGGTTATAATCCTTCTTTCGAAGTTCAGTGGGTATCTGGTTTGGATCAGATAAGGTAGTGACAGTCTGAAATTCGGGAGTCAGAAGGATCTCAAGAGCACTAAGAATGCTTTTATTGTCATCGACAATCAGGATATTTCCTTTGGCCATTTTTTTTTCAAAGGTATATGCCTGGAAAAATAAAATCAAGAGACTGTCAAATTATTTGACAAAATGATGTCAATTATTTTTACTGGAGCGATAGCAATGTTATAATAAAAATATTGATAATCAACAATTTATGATTTTGGCATCGTTCTGGCATAGTAAATTGCATAATGCAGATAAAATGAAAACCCGAACAAGAGTAATATTGTTTCTGATGATTATCTTCCAGAGTCTTCAGGTGACCGCTCAGGGAAAGTGGACCCTGAATGAATGTATTTCATACGGGATAAAGAACAATCTGCAACTGCACCAGGCAAAACTGAACGTAAAGCTTGCCGAACAAAATTACCTTAAATCGAAATGGAATTTGTTACCCGGAATTTATGCAGGAACTGATGCAGGAATGAACTATGGACGATCGGTTGACCCATCCACGAACGGGATTATAAACACCTCATTTTTTAACAACTCATATTATCTGAATGCTTCGGTTGAGGTTTTTGACGGCTTCATGCTTCAAAACCTGATCAGGTATCAAAAATTCAAAAAGGAAGCAGCCGAGGATGATCGTTTGAATGCTGTTGATGATTTAGCTTTTGAAGTAATGAATGCATTTTTTAATGTTGTTTATTATGAAGAATTACTAAAAATTGCCAACGAACAAAGGGAGCTTTCGGAATTGAATGTAAAAAAGACCGAGATTTTGGTTTCGACCGGACTAAAAGCTCAAACGGAATTACTCGAAGTCAAGGCTAACTTAGAAAAAGATGAGCTCTTTTGCATCCAGACGTCCAATAACATCGAATATTTTTGGATTAGTTTGAAAAAAGCGATGAACCTCCCTCCTGATCTGCAAATAACTTTAGCAAATCCGGATGAGAATGTAGTTGATATCAGTCAGATTACATCTGATATTCCTGAACTTTTCAGACTGCAATGCGAGTGGTCACCCAGGATCAAGTCGTATGAAAACGAATGGAAGGCCAGTCAGAAGGATTTGGACATACGGAAAGCAGGTTTTTTCCCCTCCGTACGAATACATGGGGCATTTTACACAGGTTTCTATGAAACAAACAAGGGTGTAAACGACCGGGTTATTGCATTTAATGATCAGATCAGGAATAATCAACGCAAGTTTGTCGGAGCAACAATAAGCATACCGGTATTCAACAAAAATGCGGTCATGTTTGATGTCAGGCAATCAAGAATTGTTATGGCACAAGCCGAAACAAAGCTTGAACAGGCCAAACAGACTCTGCTATATGAAATGGAACAAAACTACAATGAACTAATTGCATCCTGGAAAGAACTTCACCAGGCAGAAAAACAACTGGAAGCCGATAAGCTGGCTTTTCAGGCGGCACAAAAGAAGTTTGATCAGGGAATGATTAATGTGGTCGAATTTTATACGGTTAAAAACCGGATGGCAAATACAACCGGCCAGGTATTACAGTCAAAACTGACACTTGAAATAAAAAAACGTATAATTGATTTTTACAAGGGTAAACGCTTTTGGGAATAGGAGCTGACTCCCTTGGGAATAAATGAAATAAGTAACCTGAAACTATATTGTCATGGGAATGGATAAAGTCATAGATCGGAAAAAGGGTATTCAGAAAATACATATTTTCTGGGGACTTGGTACAGCGCTCATTATTTTTATAATACTTAATGTCGTACTTGGGGATCATTCTTCAGTTTTCAGGACCGAAAAAGAAAAACTTACCATCAGCAGGGTTGAAGAAGGGATGTTTAACGATTATATTACTGTAATAGGACAGGTTGATCCAATCACGACTATTTTCTTGGATGCAGAGGAGGGAGGAACTGTGAAAAAACGTTTTATCGAAGAAGGTTCTATGGTTCAGCAAGGAGATGTGATTTTGCGACTTGAAAACCGTCAGTTGTATCAAACCATTCTGAACAGTGAAGCTGCTTTGGCTGAAAAGGAAAATTACCTTCGCGGTACAAGGATCAGTTTTGAATCAGAACTGATTCAGTCTAAACGGAATATTCTGGATAGCGAATACAAACTTACGCGTAAAAAACGGACTTTTGAACAGTACGGATCGTTGTATAAAGAGGCCCTTATCTCGCAAGAAGATTACCTTCAAGCCAAAGAAGATTATGAATATGAAATAAACCTGCTGAGCATTAACAAACTGAAAGCGAAAAATGATTCCATACTTCGTGCCACTTCAATGATTACCCTTGAAAGCGACCTCGGGAAAATGAGACAAATGCTTAATCTGGTTCGCGAACGGCTGGATAATCTGAATGTGAAAGCTCCTGTTGATGGACAATTGGGAATGTTGGATGCCGAGGTAGGACAATCAATCAACAGTGGTCAACGCATCGGCCAGATCAATGTGCTGACTAACTTCAAGGTGAGTGCTAAAATTGACGAACACTATATTGATAGAGTAGTTCGCGGACTTACCGCATCGCTGGACCGTAACGGTAACATTTTCAACCTGACGGTTAAAAAAGTATATCCTGATGTTCGTGACGGACAATTCAAAATTGATTTGGTTTTTGAAGGCAATACTCCCGAGAAAATACGAACAGGACAAACGTACCATGTAAAACTCGAATTAGGTGAGTCGCAGAAGGTGCTCATGATTGCACGTGGAGGATTTTTCCAGAGTACAGGGGGGCAGTGGATATTCGTGGAAAATGATGCCGGAACAGAAGCCGTTAAGCGTGCGATCAAAATAGGTAAGCAGAATCCACAGTATTATGAAGTACTGGAAGGTTTGCAGGCTGGCGAAAAAGTCATTACCTCGGGTTACGAAATGTTTGGTACCAATGACAAGATCATGTTTAAATAGCAGAGGATATGGGGCTAAGCGCAAAGAGCAGAGCGTTGAGCAAATAGAAAGAATAAAGGATTTGATCAGAAAACAAGGTTTTACAGGGAGAGAAATTGATTTTTAATCCATAAATTAAATAGTAAAAATTTCAAAACGAATAGTATGGTACATTTTAGATTTATGGATTTAGAAATTTGGAAAGATTCAATAACGCTGAATGACAAGCTCTTTGATTTAGCTGATACATTTGGGGATGCTAAGAGTTTTCGTGTGTCAGAGCAGTTAAGAAGCGCCTCCTTGAGCATTTCGAACAATATTGCAGAAGGCTCAGGTTCATTTTCTGCCAAAGAGTTTGCAAACTTCCTGAATATCGCAAGAAGATCAGTTTTTGAAGTGGCAAATATCTCAGTTGTTGCATATCAGCGCAAGTTTATCGTGAAAGAACAATTGGATCAGACTTTAGATGATTTAGATACATTAAGCAGAAAAATTACAAACTTTAGAAAATCAATATTGAATATTAACCAATAAAGGCTTCTGCAAAGCGTTTTCAATACTCTTTGCACTATGCTCTTAGCAATTATTTAACACCATGATCAAAACAGTCAATTTAAACAGAGTATTTCGCACCGAAGAAATCGAAACAAGTGCATTAAACCAGGTAAACCTTCACATTCAGAAGGGCGAATTTGTAGCTATTATGGGGCCTTCGGGCTGTGGAAAATCGACATTACTGCACATTATAGGTCTGTTGGACAACCCGACTTCCGGCGAGTATTATTTTGATGGTCAGGAAGCAGGCAGTTTTAAAGAGCACAATCGAACAGATCTCCGCAAAGGGAATATTGGATTTGTATTCCAAAGTTTTAACCTGATTGATGAACTCAATGTATATGAAAACGTTGAGCTTCCACTCAACTACCTGAAGCTGAAATCCAGGGAACGAAAGGAAATGGTCGAAGGATTACTGGAAAGAATGAAAATCAGCCACCGGAAGAACCATTTTCCGCAGCAATTATCCGGCGGCCAACAGCAGCGTGTGGCTATTGCCCGTGCCGTGGTTGCCAATCCGAAGCTGATCCTGGCTGATGAGCCAACCGGTAATCTCGACTCGAAAAATGGTCTGGAAGTCATGAATCTTTTAACTGAATTGAACAGCGATGGAACCACCATCGTGATGGTAACGCACTCAATGCATGATTCCGCATTCGCCCATCGGGTGGTGAATCTTTTTGACGGGAAAATTATTACCGAGGAAGTGAAAAAACAAATGAGTGAAGAGCTTGTGTTTTAGAAAACACACTTTAGCAGTAATCGATTGAAAGACAAATTATAATATCCGGAGAAATGATTAAGCACAGTAAAATAAATACCATTCGTCATATTTGGAAATATGACATTATTTCATTTCCAATAGATAATTAAAAAATGTTGAAAATGAATTCATCAAATTTTAAAATAGTAATAAGAACCCTTAGGAGGAATAAATTTTTATCATTTCTTAATATAGCCGGTTTATCAACAGGGCTGGCAGTGGTTATTTTGATTTTTAATTATTCGTACCAGGAATTCCGGGCAGATAGAGAGCACAAAAACCTGGAAAATATTTATGTGTTACTGAACAGGAATTCAGCTGATATACCTTATGCAATGGCTTCCCTTTTAAGGGACCAGGTTCCGGGTATTAAATATGTTTCTATGGTTGATTCGTGGACGAGAAATGAGTTCAGCTTAAAATATAAAGATAACAAATCGTTAAAAAGTGATGTTATTTTTCCTGATTCCAATTTTACCAAAATTTTTAGTTTCGACTTGGTTTGCGGAGATCTTGATGATGCATTGACCACACCTCAATCAGCTATTCTGACTGAAAGCGAATCGAACCGGCTGTTTATAAATGAAAATCCGATCGGGAAAGTTTTATCACTTAGAGGAAGCATATATGCTTTAGGTAACAGCAATGTTGAGGTGAAAGCAGTTATTAAAGATTTGCCTGAAAATTCAAATCTGCAATTCAAAGCTGCAGTATCACATCTGACCACCTCCAAAATGATGCCCTGGATTAATGAATGTCTGTGGTCGTGCTCCAATGTTCAAAACTATGTGCTACTGGAGAAAGGGCAGGATCCAAAAGTATTGGCATCCACAATGAACCGGAAGCTAAAACCATTGATTCCTAATGAAATTGAATGTGATTTCTCCCTGCTTCCTTTTCGGGACGTGTATTTTTCGGAGATCAAGGATGATTTTAAACATGGGAATTTAAATCTTATTTATACTCTTGGATCTATTGCAATACTCATATTGCTGATTGCAGCCATAAACTACATAAACCTTTCGATAGCCGGTTCGGTAAAACGACTCACCGAAGTTGGGGTAAAAAAGATAGTCGGGGCCAAACCAATGCAGCTCATCAGGCAATTTTTGGGTGAATCTGTTCTCATCAGTTTTATCGCGATGCTCTTTGGAGTATTTTTGGCTTACCTGCTTACCCCATCAATAAATAGGTTCTCACCGATACATTTACCTGGGGTACCTCTTTTTTCTTACTGTTTCTGGCTCATTATGACAGGTTGTTCAATTGTAACTGGCATGGCTGCCGGGTTTCTGCCGGCGTTAAGTTTTAATACATTGAGTCCAATTTCATTGATTACTGGAAGATCAGAAAGCCAGAATCATGGAGTCAACCTGAAGCGGATTTTGATTGTCTTTCAATTTATTATCTCCATAGTATTAATTATTTTTTCAATAACAGTTGCCAGGCAGCTTTCTCATGTCAGAAATTCAGACATGGGTTTTAATTCCGAGAATATTATAAATATTAAATTATCTCCGGAAGTAAAGCCTGCTATTTTTAAAGAAAAATTACAGCATAATCCGGGTGTAGTATCTATATCTTTTTCGAGATGGTTTCCCGGTAATATCCAACAACACTACTTTGGAGTACCTATGGTCGTCAAGGGTGTTGAAAAGAAGGTGGATTTTGATACAGAAGATGCTGATGCAACTTATGTTGAACTAATGGGATTGAAAATTGTGCAGGGCAGAAACTTTTCGGATAGTCTGAAAAGCGATGTCGGTTCTGCAATAATGAACGAATCTGCAATAAAAGTATTTGGATTTGAAAATCCCCTTGAAACCGATTTTCAACTGGATGGAATACATAAAATCATCGGAGTTGTAAAAGACTTTAACTTCGAATCATTACATAGCCCGATTAAACCTCTTGTTATTTTTTGCGCAGACCAGAATTTCTTCAGTGTCAATGTAAAACTGTCAACCGGAAGTTTAAATTCTATTTCTGGGACATTAAACAGAATTGAGCAGGACTGGCGGGATGTTTCACCAAATTATCCATTTGAATTCAAGTTTATTGATCAGGAAATAGAAAACCTTTACAAATCGGAAATGATATTTGAAAAGATTTTCCGTTACGGATCGCTTTTTGCCATATTTATTTCCTGCTTGGGGTTGTTTGGGTTAGTGCTGGGTTCAACCGAACAACGGAAAAAGGAGATCGGGATCAGGAAAGTTAACGGAGCAGGAATTGGTGAAGTTTTATTAATGCTCAATAAAGACTTTATTAAATGGGTGGCCATCGCCTTTTTGGTTGCGACGCCTGTTGCCTGGTATGCTATGCATAAATGGCTTGAAAACTTTGCATATAAAATTTCTTTGAGCTGGTGGATCTTTGCGCTGGCAGGAGCAATGGCGCTGGGAATTGCACTTTTAACGATCAGCTGGCATAGTTGGAAAGCAGCAACGGAAAACCCGATAGAAGCGCTGAGGTATGAATAGTTTACCCTGCCTTTGTTACCCCTCTGACTACCCCAGGGGGGAGAACCAAACAAAGGCTTAATTCAGATATTATGGAGGAATTAGATAAAACGATAAGGAAGATATTAAAAGAATTGAAGATGAGATTAGCAGCAGACTTCAAAGTCCCTTATGGGGAATTTAGGCATTGATTTTGGAAATAAGCAACACGGAAACTGATACAGGTGTTGAAATACGAATAATTTACATTTTCTTTTAAACAAATAATGTTTTTAAAATGGTACAAATCAGAAGAATCTTTAAAACAATCTTCAAATACCGAATAGCGTCGTTGATGACAATAGGCAGTTTGACCATCTCATTTTTAGGAATGATAATTTTAGTGCTTTATGTTTCTTTCGAAAAAAGTTTTGACCGGTTTAATAAAAATTATCAATCGGTTTACCGTATCGAGACACAAATGTACGGAAGTAATGTACCTGCAGTGTTAGGAGGGGTCATTGAAAGAAATATTCCGGAGATTGAAGCCATGACAACTTTATTTTTTTCCAGGGAGAATGTTTCAACCCCTGGATTATACACTGACAATATCAGCTACTCTTCGGAGATGTTGTATTGCGATAATCATTTGTTTGACATTTTTACACTGCCTTTACTTTTAGGTGATAAATCGAATTTGCTGAACAATCCGAACCTTGCTGTATTGTCCGAAACCTTCGCCCGAAAATTATTTGGTCAATCGAATCCATTGGGAGAAAATATTCTGCTGAATAATCAAGAATTCATAGTTAGCGGGGTAATTAAAGACTTCCCTCTTAATTCATCATTCCGTCCCGAATGTCTTCTTTCATTTTCTACACTTGTGAAAAATGACCAGAATCTAATGAGCGATTGGAGCGACTGGAGATATAATTCTTTTGTAAAGATTCGCGAAGAAGCTAATTCGGGGGTGGTTGCAGAAAAAATTGCACAAATTTCTGAAATAGCGTCTGTATTGCCGAAAGTAACTGGAAAAGGGAAACCCGGAAAAGACTTTTTTGGCTTGCTGCCATTATCTAAAATCCATTTTAAACATCAAGATAATTATAGTTATACCAATTTTTTCACGCTAAATGTTCTTATCGGATTAATTTTTGTTCTGGTAGTAATGGGTGCTGTTAATTTTATCAATTTCTCGATTTCACAGGCTCATGCAAGGGCTAATGCCTTAGCGGTTAAAAGAGTGCTCGGTGCAAGTCGTTTTTCGGTGAAGAATCAAATTATTGCAGAATCTGTAATTCTTGCGATAATTGCTCTTGTAATTTCGTTATTCATCTACTTCTTGATTTCAATACCACTTGAAAACATTCTTCGCATCAGTGGTATAGCACTTGGAAACCGGTATTTATATTTGCTTTATTTTCTTGTTTTTGTTGTATTATTCGGGATAATGGCAGCCATTTACCCTTCAAATTATATCACATCCACACCGGTTGCTCTGGCTATAAAAGGTAAATACAGAACGAAAAATAATGGTAATTACATTCGGAATGTATTATTAACCATACAGTTTGTATTTGCCATCGGTTTAATTTCTTCGGCTTTAGTGATGGAGAAACAACTTAATTACTGGAACAAATACGATATCGGTTTTAAAAAAGATGAAGTAGTTTACTTTTATACAAGTGCCGGACATTTGACGCATAGCAAAGTTCTTGTTGACGAAATAACAAAGAATCAAAATATTACCGGGTTTACATATTCAGCCTTTGTTCCCGGAGATGTGAATATGATATGGACACGCGAAGTCGACGGGAAATATATTAGTATTGAGAGCTGGCCGGTGGATGCAAATTTTTTGGATTTCTTTGGTCTTAATATTATTCAGGGCCGTCAGTTTGAAAAAACCACCCAGGCTGATGAAAATTCTTTTATCCTCAATGAGAAAGCCGCTTCTGAATTTGGATGGGAAAACCCATTGGAGAGGCGTATTTTGGGTTGGGGTTCAGTAGGGCAAGTGATTGGCGTAGTGAAAGATTTTAATTTTTCATCCTTAAAAGAGGAAGTTAAGCCTATGATGTTCTGGCTTACAAATACGTATTCTTCCCGAATCCTTTTACTAAAGATTAAACCTGTCAACATTACTGAAACAGTAGACTTTATCAAAAAGACAGCACAGTTAATTGATCCCAAAAATCCAGTTGACATCAAATTTCTGGATGATACTCTCAATAAATTGTACGATAAAGAAGAGAAAACAGCCCGGTTTATTGAATTTGTTGGTTTATGGTGTATGCTGCTCGGTGTAACCGGTTTATTAGGTTTGATTGTATTTGTTTGCAAAGACAGAACCAAGGAAATTGGCGTCCGTAAAGTGAACGGTGCTAAAATTTCTGAGGTAATGGCTATGCTCAATAAAGACTTTTTGAAATGGGTTGCTATCGCTTTCGTGATTGCAACGCCCATTTCCTGGTATGCAATGTACAAGTGGCTCGAAAACTTTGCTTATAAAACCAATCTGAGTTGGTGGATTTTTGTCCTTTCCGGATTAATAGTAATGGGAATTGCGCTGATTACGGTCAGCTGGCAAAGCTGGAAAGCTGCAACGGAAAATCCGATTGAAGCGCTGAGGTATGAATAACTCAGGATTAATTTATATAATATCTTTAAAATGTTACAATTAAAGCAAATTTTAAAAGCTATTCTTAAGTACAAAACATCAAGCTTACTGACACTTTTCAGCCTGGTCATTTCTTTTGTGGGCATCATCTTCCTTACTCTTTACGTGTCGTTTGAGAAAGGTTTTGACCGGTTCCATAACAACGCTGCCTCGATTTACCGTTTGGAAACCAGGATGGCAGGAAGTATTGTGCCTGCCATTGAAAGAGATGTCATTCAGCAAAAAGTTCCCGAGGTGGAAAAAATCACTCTGTTTTCGTTTGGCCGCACTAAAATCTCGACCCCCAAACTGAGTGAAACAAACATAAGGTTTGAATCGTCAATGTTGTATTCGGACAACTCGTTCTTTGATATTTTTACTTTTCCCATTACCCTGGGCAACCCGGCATCCGCGCTGACAGAACCCTTTACCGTCGTGCTTACGGAATCCCTCTGTTCCAGATTATTTGGGAAGGCCAATCCCCTTGGAGAGACTGTCCTTATTGATAAAGAAGGATTTAAAGTAAGCGCCGTGATAAAGGATTTCCCGAAAAATTCATCCTTCCAGGCAGATTGTATCCCTTCATTTGCGACCCTTTTAAAAAAAGACCCCGGGGTTAACTCATGGGGAAGGTGGAGTTTTAATATTTTTATGAAGCTTCGGACTGGAAGCATCCCGGCCCTTGTCGCGGATAAAATTGAAAAGGGTTCCGAACTCTCTGAATACTTGAAAGGTATTAAGGGCCGTTATCCCAATCAACCACTGGTATCTTTGCGCCCATTGACGGAAATACATTTTGTGGAAGATATGTATATGATTTATCATTGTGCCAACAAGACCATTCTGAATGTCCTGGTATTGCTGATGGTAGTCCTGATGGTCATGGGTGCGGTAAATTTTATCAATTTCTCTACATCACAGGCCCCATCGCGGGTTAAAGCCCTGTCTATCCTCCAGGTACTCGGGGGGAAACGCCTTTCCTCGATGAGCCAAATCATCGCGGAATCGGTATTGCTTTCTATCGCGGCGTTGGTTATTTCCCTGGGTATCCACAGGATCTTTTACACCTCCATCGAATCCCTTTTCAATATCACCGGGATGGGGTTTTCCGGACGATTCCATTATATAATCTATTTTTTCCTGTTTGCAGTTGGTTTTGGTTTGCTGTCCGGGCTTTACCCCGCAAGTTATATAACCTCGTTGCCCATAATTCAGGCGATGAAAGGGAGTCCCCGTTTTTCCGGAAAAGGCAAGGTCTTCAGGAATACCCTGCTCACAGTGCAGTTTGTTTTCACGATTGCACTGATCGCGTCGGCGCTCGTTATTGAAAAACAGCTTAACTACTGGCGGAACTATGATATTGGGATTGACAGGGAGCATGTGGTATATCTGAACACGACGGCTGAACTGCAGGATCACTACCAGGCATTTGCAGATGAGCTAATGAATAACCTGGACATCACTGATTATACCTATTCACAGTTTATTCCCGGGGAAGTATACTCGGTAGCTAATGTCCCAACAGTGGATGGGCAGTATATAAAGTTTAAATCCTGGCCAGTCGACGACAGGTTTCTCGATTTCTTCGGTATAAAAATAATCACTGGCCGTAAGTTTTCAAAAGGATCAAAGGCCGATCTCAATAAATATGTTATGAATGAAAAGGCAGTCCAGCAATTCGGGTGGAGCGATTCGCTTGAAAAAATGAACCAATACAGGGATACACGAGGACGAATCATCGGGATAGCGAAGAATTTCAACTTTTCGTCCCTGAAGGAAGGCATCGAACCGATGGCGTTCCGGCTTTCCGACGCCCAGAAAAACGAGCTCCTTTTAAGGATTAAACCAGGGAATTACGCCCGGACACTTGCCTATATCACGGAAACAGCCCGTAAGTTTGATCCCAAAAACTATGTTGAGGCAAGGTTTCTTAATGACGCGTTGAACAACCTGTATAACAAGGAAGAAAAGATGGGCCGTTTTGTCGAGTCCGTAGCCCTGTGGTGTATCCTGTTGTCCATAGCGGGTCTTCTGGGGCTGGTCATCTTCATCTGCAAGGACCGGGTAAAGGAAATCGGCATCCGTAAAGTGAACGGGGCTAAAGTATCTGAAGTGTTGACTATGCTCAATAAAGATTTCGTCAAATTGGTGGTCATTGCCTTTGTGATTGCAACACCCATCGCTTATTACGCCATGCAGAAGTGGCTCGAAAGCTTTGCGTACAAAACTGCCCTGAACTGGTGGGTATTTGCCATTTCAGGAGCACTGACTTTAGGAATCGCACTGCTGACGGTTAGTTGGCAAAGTTGGAAAGCAGCAACAAGTAACCCGATTGAAGCGCTGAGGTATGAGTAGTCCACAAATGGAAAGTTTCTTGAAATTTATGGATGGAATCGTCATCCAATTATTCTTTAAATCATATGAAGAATAAATAATGAATACTGAATAGTGAAAAAGAAATTATTCATTAAAATCACAGATCAGGGTTCCTCATAAGGCCCGATATCGGGGGCTGAGCCCTTATACATCAGGTTTACCGGATCTCCTGCATTCCATGTTACGTTACCCGAAAGACTTATTTTACCTGACTCAAAGTCTATTTGAGAAATTCTCACAGGAGGATTTTTACCGATAATAATCAGATCTCCATCTATCAGTCCGAAACCGTCGCTAAAATACAAAGGATCAACCACAGTAACTATTGAGCCTGTTCCGCTTCCAACAGTCTCCGTCAGAGATTTTCCATGATCAATGCATGGTGAGTTGCGTGTGAGATGGAAATCATTGCCTTTTTCATTCACGAATTCCGGATCCGAATTAATATTTCCTGAGTACAGGGAGGGTAATTTGCTCTCAGCAGTGATCAATGAAAATGTATTATTCTGTAACCTGATCAGTTGCTCCTGCTTTCCTGTGCCGGATAGGACATTATTTATAAAATAGTTTTTGTTTATCTCCTGATAATCGGGATTTAACAGCGATATGGTTTCCTTGTTTTTATAAAAAATATTATTTAAAAAGATATTATCGAACATGAGGTATTTTACACTGAAATTGGTTATGGTTTTTTCATTACCATAGAAAAGGTTATTATAAATCCTGTTATGTTGTGCAAAATTTTCACATGAATATTCATCCACCACAGACTGCATCCTGATTACACCCCTGAATTCGGGTTCAGGGAGGCCGTTGGTTGTATCATGATACCTGTAAAACAGGTTCCTTCTCATAATCACTTTCTTTGCTTCAAACTGTACAAAGTTTGCAGCATCCCCATAACAAATATTATTCTCGACCAGTGTATATTCCGTTTTATGTAACCCTATTGCTTTCCATGTTGGATTATTAAAAACACAATTCCTGATTATATTATGTGTGGCAGTGAGAGCGGGTTCTCTTCCATGAATCCCTATGCAGTCGTGCGGGATAGGTCCAAATTCGCAGTTCTCAACCATATTGTAATGACTGTCACGCCAGATTGTAATATAGTCTGCACCTCTTGTCGGTTCCCATCCTTTCCAGGTGATGTCCACGGCTTTTTTGAAATTGCAGTGAATGATTTTATTATAGCTTCCGTTATTTATTTTTAAACACGAATAAACCCTGGATCCGTCAAATGTGCAGTTCCTGATTATAATATGATCTGCTTTGTCCATATATATCCAGCCATTACAGTTTTTGAAACTGATTCCGTCTATGATGATATACCTTCTGTTTGTTAAAATAAATGCATACAATTTACCTTCAT
>CAZKMG010000061.1:0-13900 GCA_964553465.1 uncultured Bacteroidaceae bacterium | reverse complement strand
GTTTTTTTTCGTTCGTTAATAAAAACTTTTTCATCGCCGCACACTGACTCAACATCACCTACCAGGAAACGGGCAAGGTCAACTGTATGGGCATTCATATCGCCATGTGCCCCTGAACCTGCCAATGTCCTGTCGTGCCTCCAGACCCACGGAAAACCGGGATCGACAAGCCAATCCTGATAATAAACCGCATTAAAATGATGGATTGTGCCAAGTTTGCCATCATCAATCATCTTTTTTGCCAGAGCAATTGCTGGCACCCTCCTGTAATTAAATGCTACCATGTGGTGTACTCCTGAAACTTCTGCTACATTAAGCATTTGTTTTGCTTCTGTTGCATCCATGGCTATTGGTTTTTCACAAATTAAATGTTTCCCGGCCTTTGCAGCAGCCACAGCTATAGGCATATGCGAGTTGTTAGGTGTACAAATATCAACAATGTCAATATCTTCCCGTTCAATAAGTTTTTCCCAGGAAGTTTCAAAACTCTGCCATTTTAAACGGGTTGCAAAATTTTGTCCTGATGCTTGATCAATGTCGCAGGCTGCTTTCATAATCACTTTAAAAGGCAGGTCATAAAAGCGCGCAACATCTGACCAGGCATTTGAATGGGCACGTCCCATAAACTGGGTGCCAACTATCCCAATGTTTAATTCCTTTTTCATTTGATCTGTTTTTTAACTCCAGAAGTTATAATTATTTTCCCTTGTTTAACCATATATCAACTCTTCTATTTTCTTGGAAGTCTTTTTGCAGGATATCGATATCACCATCCCCATCCAAATCACCAAGTTTACCTTCATGAGTTCCAATACCTGTAGAAATTAATTGAGTAACAAAGTTGCCTTGACCATCACCATACAATACCCACTGTTTGCATTTATTTCCTGATCCTGGCCTGTACATTTCAGCAGTGTAAATATCCAAATTTCCATCCCCATCAATATCAGCAATCTGAAGGGTATGGCCATGATCAACAGTATCGATCAATGTTTTTTTCACCCATGAATTTTGTAACCATTCGTATAAATTCAAGGGGCCTACACCATCTCCGGATCCCAGAACAATTTCAGGACGTCCGCCCTTTATTATTTCGCCGACTGCTGATCTGGAGGTTCCATAATCATCAATTTTATTTGCAGTATAAGTTGTCCCTGCTTGATGTTTGAACCAGAATCCCCCTCCAACCAGATCAATCTTCCCGTCCAGATCCACGTCGATTTTAGCTAAACCCTCATATTTAAAATCTCTGGGCCACGACCAAATTTCTGTAAACTTCCAGTTTTTTTCCTTTTTTGGATCTCCAGGAATATCTGCAATTAAAAGTTTTCTTCCTTGTTGGTTCCAAAACACTAACTCGGGTTTTCCATCACCGTCAAAATCGCCAATAATCTGGTCGTGATGCTGTTTTTCACCATAATCTTTAATTGTGTAACGATTCCATGGTTTAGCGGGATCAAAATTCGGATAAGGATTCTCCCACCACCAAACTTCATTCGTCGCCCAACTTCCTCCCTGAAGAATATCCAGGTCACCATCACCATCGATATCATAGTAGCATCCTCCGGCTTCGATATGACTGTTTCTGTCATCCACCAAATATTTCTCCCAAACTTTTTCAGTTTTTTTAAACCAAACCATGCTGGGGTAACTCCAACCTGCAATGACAAAATCTTCAACCCCATCTTTATCGATATCAAAAACCAGGGAGGCAGCCTGACGGCCTACATTCGGATCAGGGATTGTATTACTGTTATAGCTCGAAATATGATCCCATTTCACTCTCTCATTATCGAAATTCATGATAGCATCATTTCTCCAAACATGCAGGAATTTATAATTATCCCATGCAATGCTAACAATATCAAAATCCCCATCGTTATCGAGATCTGAAATCCTTGCTCCCAAATGACTTTCAATCCCTTCTGAAACAAGGTGCTCAGTGAATTCTTTCCCTAGGTTTAAGTTCTCCCATACTTTCAATTTTTTACTTCCCCTGTGTTCAGCAGTAATAATGTCCATATCATTATCATTATCCATATCACCGACATCGAGATTATTAGAAGTGTTCTGTGTAACCAGTTTATGTTGAATCCATTGACCATTTTTAGCTTCAACAGGATTTTCAAACCAATAGATATTGGCATCTTTTTCGGCTGTTTCTTCGGTAACAATGATGTCAATTCTTCCGTCGCTATTGATGTCAGCTGTTGCAAACCTGTCGGCATTATTTACGGTACTTCCAACGAAATGGAACGGCCAATCACTTACCATGCTTCCCGGATTTTCCCACCATGCAGCAGTTTTTGATTCCCTTTCTTCGCTGAAACCGGCTGCAATGTCAATATCGCCATCTCCGTCAAAATCGCCTGTTCCAATTCCTTCTTCTGAAGCTTTTTCGGCAATTCTTGTAAAAATCCATTTGTCTTTAGCAGGTTTTTCGGGTATTTGAATGCAATAAATTCCGTTTCCTGAAGAAAGAAGTATTTCTTGTTTACCACCTGGAATAATCTGTGTTAAAGCATAACCTTGACCGTTTACATGCCCTGTAGGGGGGATTTCGCCAATTTTTTTTGCATTCCAATGATCTCCCTGCTTGTCCTGAGCCTCAATCCAATATACATCGGGCAGTGCTTCTGCTATGACATCACCAAATTCATCCCCGTCAACATCGACAAATAGCATTGCATCTACATTAAAACCAAAGTCGTTCCGATTCCAGTTTCCGGTCATATCATTTCCGGGATTCTGGTAGAAATAGCGTCCGGAAATGATATCTTTGAAACCGTCGCCGGTGATATCTGCCATTGATAATCCAAAGTATCTTACATTATTTGAGAGGTCCCAATCCCCCCACTTTGCACGTGTTGAATCTACGCAAATATATTTCCAATGATCCATAGATAATTTAGTATTCTGCGCAATTAATAGAGGAACAGGAGTAAAAACGCCATAAAAACAAGCAGCTGTAATACAGAATTTTAGAGTAATATTTTTAGTAAATCCCATAATAAATAGTTTAAATGAAAAAATATCTGTTATTTATCTTTTAGACAAAAAATAATACTTAAAATAAAAATTATTCAACCATCAAATTTTACACAAACTATCGATTTTTAACCAGACAGATCCAGTACTTTATCTCCACCCGTTTATAATTCTTTTGTCTTCCTAAAGCTTTTTGTTATCTCCCTCTCTTGTTAATAGTAATTAATAACTTAGTAGTATTAATAAAGTCCTGAATGATGAGTTGCAAATCTTCATTAAAATCCTTATCATAAAATTGAATAAAACTTGTTTAAATAATTTCCAGTTCGTAATCAAAGATATTTGCAATAAATTTCATGGCAGCTTTCTGATGTCCTGCCATTACTATATAATGGTGTGAAACAACTTTATCCACAAAGTTCTGCCCATCTTTTACCTTAATTATGCCTCCATTTAGACAATCGGAATTTTCGTATTGAATATAACCGGTTAACATGGCTTCGGATAGTGAAATCTTTTGCAGGTAAGGTTGAAATTTAACCAGGGTAATTGGTCCTGTAGGCATGATCGCATCAATAACAGTCGCATTTTCATCAACCATAGCGAGAACTTTTTTACGCAAGTTCCATTTATCTGAAAAAACTTCGGGTAGCAAACCAAAATAACCACAATGTGCTGCCAGGATATGGTTGTCGGGCTCATCCACTTCGGGAAAATGAGGTATTCGTTCATGCGCTAAAGCTGCCTGCTTCATAATAAAAGGGTACAGATTTGTCATGAAAAATGGTACCTGTAATACTTTATCAGCCAGTATTTCTGTGAGCATTACCATGGTATCTGCTTCGCAACCCCAGACCAGTTTCTCTTCCTGGTAAAGTAAATTCCATGCCAGACAGGGTGTTGTATCGCAACTTCTCGACTCATTCAAGCAGTTTAAACCCATGGCCAGTATGTTCTCATCTTTGGCATATTCCTTTTTTAGTTCCATATATAATTTAATAGCGCTTAATAAGGGTTTTCCAGTGATGCTTTTATGTTTTGATTTCCAATTATCTATTTTTTGTTGTGCCTGGCTGTCAGGAATTTGACTTGCTTTTTTTGCCAACTCTTTAAAACTCCGTTGCTCGATTTTTATTCCATATTTTGCGAACATCTTTTGGCTTGATTCTTTTTCGAGCCAGTAAAATCTTTTAAAAATATCAGACTGTTGTCCTGTTGGCCCTGCAGGATCGTCCTGATAGACCACGAATTTACTTTGGGCCAATAACCTTTTTACCAAAAGTGCTCTGCATGCTAATTTAGTATCGTCAAGGCTGGGTGGACAAATTGTTTGAATGCCATTCAATTTTAAATAATGTACCACTTCCCAGTCCCACATATTTACAGTTCCAAATTGAGAGGTAATAACCATTATTGGAAGGGAAATAGCTTTTAATTCTTCAATTTTATTATATGCTTCGCCAAGCATTTGAGGGAAAATAACTGCATCAGCCTCAGGTAAGGCTGTACCAAGAGCAAGTGGGGATGTAAATTCTGCATCCTCGATTAATAAGTCTTTTACAATACTTAAATGTTTATCAAAATTTTTGTCACGTCCCGGATCAAAATAAACTGGTATTAATGTTATTTTCATAAGTCTTATTTTTAGTGAATGAATCATTTAAAAAGCATACATACTGAAACTCTGATCAAAAATCCTATCATTATTAAATGCAATATTGCTCAATTCGTCTTGTGTTATTTTTTGAGTCGCTCCTGTTTTTGTAGCAACCATTGCTCCAAATCGATTTCCTGATTCACTTGCCTCTTTTAATGATTTTCCTCTAAGCAAGGCATCAACAAAGCCTGCAGAGAAAGCATCACCTGCTCCAAGAGGATCAGCTAGCTTTACTTTAAATCCAGGATTATAAACCACTTCCCCATCTATTGATACTGCTAAAGAACCATATTCCTCAAGAGTGATTACGCAATATTGAAGATGATAGGAATGTATCAGCTCTCTACAAATTGCTACAAGACCATTTTTATTTAGCTGGAGTAAATTATTTAATTTAATTGCTTCCTGCTTATTCAATTTTAAAATATTGGCATTTTTGAGCGATGAAATGATATTTTCACTTGAGTAGCAGTCTTTACGGAGATTTAAATCATAAAACCGGTATTTCCCATTAAAGTATTGTAAAAGCTTTTGAAGTGTTTGCTTTGAAATGGAATTACGTTGAGCTAATGTACCGAAATAAAGACAATCTACTTGCATGATTAGCTCTTTAAGATTTTCATTGAAAGTTACAAAATCATATGCAACATCTTTAATGATCTCATAATCGGGGTTTTTGAATTCATCAAAAAAGACATTTACCGTTCCTGTCGGATATCCAGGATTTATCTGAATATATCGATCTGAAATTTTCAATTCCGAAATGGTTTTAAGTGCTTTTTGGCCAAGGGAGTCTTTCCCAATTGCACTAATCATTACCCCTTCGTTGTCAAGTGAATTTATCCGATAAGTAAAATTAAAGGGGGCACCTCCCAAAATTGAAACATCGGGTAGAAGATCCCAGAGAACCTCACCAAAAGCTGCTATCTTAAATTTCCTCATCGAACATATTGATATTTCTTATACGAGTCCGGCTTTTATTAATTTGTCCCAGGCAAGATCAAACTCAGTTAATCCCTGATCAGTCTGAGGATGTTTAAACATATCGAAGAAGATATTTTCAGGCACTGAAACAATATCAACTCCTGCTCTCATACAATCAATAACGTTCGTCCTGTTTTTAATACTGGCAGCCAGTATTTCAGATTTAAAACCATAATTTTCCTTAATGATAACCGAATCATTCATAAGTGTTACTACATCACCACCTATTTTATCGAGTCGGCTTATTACAATACTCACAAAAGTTGGATTAGTTTTTAAAGCCAATAAAACCTGATCAGGTGCGAAAACCATGGTTACATTTACCATTATATTTTTTTCGCCAAGCATCTGCGAAGCTTTTAACCCCTCGGGATTCATTGGCACTTTTATTGCAATATTAGGTGCCAACCCGGCAATAATAACAGCTTCTTTTACAATATCCTCTGCTTTTACAGCAACAGCCTCTGCACTTACAGGCCCTTTTACTATTTTGCAAATCTCTTTTATAATATCATGAAATTTTTTACCCGACTCCAGTATCTTACTCGGATTTGTGGTTATTCCATCCAGGAGTCCGGTATCATTTGCTCTTTTAATAGATTCAATATCAGCAGTATCTAAAAATATTTTCATTTTAATTTGTTTTTATTCTTGATAAATAATATTATATCATCAATTGTAATTTGTATGTTAGGAAAATCACCCAGTTCAGTTACTAATATATCAGCCTCGGTAAAATTTTCATCAACTGTGTACTCGTTAGTTGTAATCAGACAATTGTAATTAGCAGCTTTCGCGGCCATCAGACCATTACGGCTATCTTCGATAACCATACAGTTTTGAGGATTAATTTTCAACTTTTGAGTACATATATTATATATCTCAGGATCCGGTTTTTTTTTCGTAACGATGTCCCCTGCTAAAATGGCCAGAAAATGGCTTGCGCGCTGTTTACCAAGGAGATGCTCAACGATCAGACGAACACTTTTTTCATTGGATGTTGAACAAACAGCAAGTTTAATGTTATTTCCTATAGCTTCATCCACAATTCGTTTAATACCTGGTCGTACTGGCAATGTTCCGGATTCAATCAATTGCATGAAAAATTGTGTTTTTTGTTTGTGCAGATTGATTATAAGTTCATCCCGATTATCAAAGTGAATGGGCCATCCGTTCGTATCGAAATAGTATGTCATCCGTTCTTTACCCCCGGCCACTTTAAGCAGTTCCTTATATTCTTCAATACTCCAAACTATATCAATCCCTTTATCGGCAAAAGCCATATTAAAAGCAACCCGATGACCGTCTCGTTCCGTATCGACCAGAACCCCATCACAATCAAAGATCAGAGCTTCCATTTTCTCTTATTTCTTAACTTGAAAAATTTTCTGTAATTTCCTTTAAACTATTCAAAAATTCTGACGCTTTCGCTCCGTCAACTGCCCGGTGGTCACAAGCTAATCCTAAAGTAAGACTGTCAATAATTACAACATCATTATTTTTGGGTACTACCTTCTTTTCAATAGCACCAACACTTAAAATTGCACATTCCGGAGGATTTATAATCGGAAGGAACCTGCTGATTCCATACATTCCCAGGTTGCTTACAGTAAAAGTGCTGGGTTTGATCATATTAATTATTCCCTTTCTGGCATCCTCAGCATTTTTCCGCGATTGTTCACTGATCTCAATAAGATTTAGCCTGTCGGCATCCGGAATAACCGGGACCAGTAATCCGGCAGGTGTTGATACCGCTATTCCAATATTTATCTCCGGTTTGATTAATATTTTTTCATCATCAACCCAGGAATTCATTTCCGGGTACTTTCTCAATACCTCTGACGTAGATTTAATAATAATATCGTTAATGGATATTTTGGTTCCAAGTTTTGAATTAGTAGTTTTCCTCCAATTTACTGCAACTGTAATATCCACTTCGATGAAAAGATAATAATGTGGAATGGTTAGTTTGCTGAAAAGGAGACGTTCTGCAGTTCGTTTCCTTGCTTTATTAAAATAAACTTCCTTATCACCAGGGATTGCCTTTAAAATAGAAGACTTAACCTGACTGATGGATGAAATAATATCTTTTTTCATAATCCGTCCACCATATCCACTTCCGTCTATTGAACCGAAAGATAATCCAGTTTCTTTAGCAATTTTTTTTGCCACAGGAGTTGCCTTTTTTTCTGATTTTGCAAGCTCAAGATAAGCTTCCACATCTTTTTTAACAATTCGGCCATGAGGCCCTGAACCATTTATTTCTGACAGTTCCAGTTTATTTTCCTTAGCTATTCTTCTGGCAGATGGGCTGGATAAAAGACCATCACGTCCAATCTCTTCATTGATTGAGGAAGAAAGACCCTCTTTTATTTCAATTTTTTTTGTAGCTGAGATTTTCTTTTCTTTTGCATCCAAAATACTTTCATTTTTTTGGCCGATGTAAGCTATTGGTTTTAAAACGGCTGCTTCATCACCTTTTTTAAAAAGCAATCGCAGAACGATCCCTGATTCAGATGTTTCTACCTCAAAGCTTGCTTTATCAGACTCGACAGTTGCAAGAATATCACCTTCCTTAACTACATCTCCTTCGCTGACATGCCATTCGATTATCCTGGCAAAATCAATGTCCTGACCTACCTGAGGCATATTTATTGCTATAGCCATAGTTTCATTCGTTTAAGCTTTTTGATTACTTCCAAACAAGAGAATATTTTCTGTCACAGCTTGTTTTAGGGCAATATATTGAGCCTGAAGTACAGCTAACGGATTGTATTCGGTTGGGTTGGATTGATGATAATGAAAAAATCCATCGATAAATGCATATTTTAGCTGAGTTGAAATATTGATTTTAGCGCAGCCAAGTCCTATACATTTTTTAAAAACCATTTCTGATAATCCAGTTCCACCATGGAGTGCGAGAGGAGTATCTGATAACTGGCTGATTTCTTTCAGCCGTTCGAAGGCTATTTTAGGTTCTCCTTTGTAAATACCATGTGCAGTACCAATGGCTGGGGCAAAGCAATCAACCTTTACTTCTTCAAGAAATATTTTTGCTTTCGTGGTACTTGCCAGATGGACATCTTCCTCTTTTATGGTAATACCATCTTCAATACCTCCAATTTCACCAAGTTCCGCTTCAACGCTAACACCATACGGTTTGGCCATCTTTACTACCTGTTGGCTAAGGCTAATATTTTCCTCAAAAGGTTTGGATGAAGCATCAATCATTACGGATGACCAGCCTGCTTCAATACAATTTTGAATAAAACTGATGTCTTTGCAATGATCCAGATGAATAGCAACAGGTACGGTAGTGTTTTCGGCAAGTTCTTTTATCCAACTTACCATTGGTTTAAATCCCCAAAAACGAACAGTTTTTTCTGATGTTTGTACAATGACCGGGGACTTCAACTCCTGAGCGGTTTCAACCACAGCCCTCATAGAGTTATAATCCAATACATTAAAAGCTCCGACAGCATATTTGCCATCGCGCGCTTTTATTAACATATCAGTCATATTGACAAAAGACATATTTTTTCTTATTAATGTTTATTTAAAGTAAACTACTTCCATTGCTGCCATAACAATGTCATTCACTTGAGGAACTACCAATTTTTCAAGATTCAGATTAAAAGGGCAGGGGGTATTTAATCCTCCCAGAATTTTAACAGGGGAATCGAGATAATCAAAGGCCTCTTCCTGGATGATGGATGAAATATCCGAACCAATGCCGCCTCTTCGAACAGCCTCCTGAACAATCAGTACATGTTCTGTTTTCTTCACCGAATTAATAATAGCCATTTTATCGAGGGGTACCAGTGATCTTGGATCAACTACTTCTGCACTTATTCCTTCTTTAGTTAATATCTCAGCAGCTTCAAGTACTTTTGGTATCATGCCCGACCAGGCAATAATGGTCAGATCTTTCCCTTCTTTTTTGATATCAGCTTGTCCGAGTGGAACAATATATTCTTCTTGAGGAACCTCCCCCTTATTCATGTATAATAACTTGTGCTCGATAAAAATTACGGGATCATCACAACGAATAGCCGCTTTAAGTAAACCTTTTGCATCGAAGGGTGTGGAGGGCATGACCAATTTTAAGCCAGGGATGTGATAAAAGAGGGCTTCAAGACTTTGAGAGTGTTGTGCGGCCAATCCATTACCAACTCCTCCTTGGGTACGAAGGACCAGAGGTACCCGGGCAGTATTACCTGACATGAAACGAAACTTGGCGGCCTGATTGATAATTTGATCTAAAATTAACATCGTGAAATCGATAAAAAGGATTTCAATTACTGGATGCATTCCTGTCAGGGCAGCTCCAACTCCCGCTCCTGTAAAGCCATTTTCTGAAATGGGGGTATCAAAAACTCTTTTAGCCCCAAATTGTTCCAGTAACCCGGCTGTAACCTTGTAGGAGCCGCCGCGTTCAGCAATACCTTCACCCATAATAAAAACCTTATCGTCACGGGCCATCTCTTCACTAAGCGCTTCATTCAAAGCTTCGCGATACATTATTTCTCGTTTTTCGATTAATACATTAGTATCCATCTAATATTCCTCCACAAATTTTAAAAAACTTTCTTTCGACATTTCCGGGCTTTTAATCGCAAAATCAATCGCTGCCTTAATTTCCTCCATAGCTAGTTTTTCAATTTCGAGAATGTCATTTTCTGATAATCCTGCTGATTCAGTCAGATACTTCTTTCCGATTAAGAGAGGATCATGCAATTTATAATGTTCCAACTTTTCTTTTGGAAGATATAGGCCGGGATCGTTAACATGATGGCCGCTTTTTCTGAATGTAATGCATTCCATCAGAAATGGGCCTTCCCCGTTTTTACACCTCTCAACAAATGATTTGGCATTATTATAAACTTCCAGGACATCATTCCCGTCGAGGCGAACGCTCTCTATACCAAAACCAATACCCCTTTTATACAATTCCGTTTCACCGGTAGAATTCTCGATAGGGGTAGATACTGCATATTGATTGTTCTCAATCACAAATAAAACTGGCAATTTCCATGCAGAAGCCAGGTTAAGACCCTCAAGGAATGAACCAATGCTTGAGCCACCATCTGAAATAAAAGTGGAAACCATTTGTTTCTCCTTGCGAATCGAAATCCCAAGTGCGGCTCCAACAGCAATGGGAACTCCTGAACCTACGATCCCATTGGCGCCCAAATTATTTTTGGTGTAATCGGCAATATGCATTGATCCGCCCAAACCTTTACAATACCCATTTTCTCTGCCGAGCACCTCGGCAAACATTATTTTTAAATCAGCCCCCCAGGCTAAGCAATGTCCATGCCCACGGTGAGTACTGGTGATATAGTCTTTACTATCCATGGCTGCGCAAACACCGGTTGCAATAGCCTCCTCACCCAAATAAGGATGAAAATACCCCCGGATATGACCATTCCTGTAAAGTTTAATTGCCTGCTCTTCAAAGTTTCTTATTTTATACATTGTGGTGTAAAGAGAAACTATTAAATCTTTCGCGGTTTTCTTCACTTCTTTCATTTTTATATTTTACATAATCTTATTTCAAGGAATAGCCTGCACAGAGAATTTGTATTTATCTCCTCTATAAATAGATTCTTCTGCCTCTAAAATTGTTTCTCTTTTGCAAAAAGTGACACCTTCTACTTTAATACCTACCATTTCTTTACTTATCCCAAATTTTGCTTTTGAATAGTCATCCAGACTGATAGCACTTAAATCCTGTTCAATTTTTGTAATATCCAGGAAATACTTATCACTATAAATTTTATATAATGAATCCTGTAAATCATGTTCCCAAATTTTAGGGCAGTATTTTAGCGAGATAAACCGGGTTTCATGCATCATAGGTATATCATTAGCTAACCTTAATCTCCTTAATTTGAAAATTGGACCTGGAATAGAATATGCTTTCCCTGAAACATTAATGGACATTTGATGATCAATGATTTCATAATCGAGCAATAATGTAGAAGGATTAAGTCCCAGTTCAATCATATTCCTGGTAAAACTCAATATTTTTGCAGCTGATCTTTCAATCATTACATCCTTAACAAAAGTACCTCTTCCTCTTATTTTTACTGCCAACCCTGCATTCTCAATTTCCTGCAGTACTTTTCGGGCAGTTGTGTTACTGACATTATGTTCTTTAATGATTTCATTTTCAGATGGGACCTTTGTGCCTGGTATCAGTTCATTATTTTTAATGCGGGCTGCTATTGAATTAAAAATACTCAGATATTTTGGTGTTCCAGGCTCTTGCATACAATTTAAATTTGTTTACTTATAGCGTTAACGCTATAACTTTAAACAAAAATACAACTTATTTTAATATCTCAAATTTTTTGTACAAAAATTATTAATCAGGATTTGTATAATTCATTGATATGTATGCTTAGCCCATGAAGTAGAAAAACCAGTGTACTTGATCCTAATTTTCCGGATCATATTAAACACTGGAAACTGAAGTTAAGTGCTTGTAGTTTAGTTGTGTATGCTATGTATAATCTGACCGGCCAGATGTGGTCAATACACCCGGCTTTTGCACAGGTTTGTATTATCTTATTTGAATTGTTTCCGTTTGAGAGAATTGACTACAGATGTTGACCCATCGGGAGATGTTCTCTTCAGATTTATTACATTATCTTTGAAATCAAAGTCCCAGATAAAATCCATAAGATTTTCCCCTATTTTGACACTATAGATCAATTTGTTCTCCTCAAGTTTCCATGTACCCTCAGCGGTTTCCATATTGCCTGAACCAGTCATATTGCTGATTAGTTTGAATTCCCCATTTGGCATGAAAAAGTAGTCGGTGATTAACCCCTGAGCTTTTATTTGGTCCTCAGTGGTTTTATTGATATTCTGACCACTGGTCCAAGTCATTTCAAACATTGTCCATGTCCCTGTAATATCAATAATCTGCGCTTGTATTGCCTTACAAGTCAATAGGCATAGTAATAAAAATGTCATAATTTTCATAATTGTAGAGATTAGTAATTAAAATTAAATCAATCTAGAACCAAAGTCAAATAAATCTAATTCTCTATATTTTGACTTATAGCAATATCACTAATTAAGTGCTAGGGAATAAAAGAAGTTATCGCAGGTACTTTGAGCGAAACTTATTATCTGCTACTATGCGATAGGAAGAAGGCCGGGACATATTAATCACTTTACCCCGATTTTGATATTCCAATCCATTTTGGAGTTCTATTCATGTATTCACGATAAGCATCACCATATTGGCTGATTAGGTAACTTTCTTCTGTCGGCAGAACAATATTGAAGAAAACTATCCATAAAATAGCACAGAGTATAATAATCCAAGAGACACAGGCAATGCCTATGCTAAGGTTAACTAAGAAGCCACTAAAGTATATAGGATGTCTTGAAATCCGATAAATCCCATTGGTAACGGGTTTGTCAACTGGGGTATCAACAAAACTTATGGTTGACATGAGACTCATAACCAAAGCTAAAATAAAGATAACAAGACCTATATAGAACCAAGCAGTACCTATTTTCAGTGGCAAGAAGATAGAGTAAATAATAGAAAAAGGCAATATTACCATATGAGTTGAAAGTGCTAAAATCTTCTCCATTTTCTTATTGAAAGGTACAAAATGAGCTGCTTTTTTAGTTCTTATTTTTGCTTCTTTACTCATAAAAAAATCAGGAATAACCATTGATACAATCATTAGTCCCCAAAGTATCCAAGCATTCCATAAACCGATTTCAAAAGCTGGTGTAATTGACATTATTTTCTTTTTTAATCATTTGAATGTATCAGGATATGGTTCATTCGCCTAATCCCAATTTACATCAATTAAAAATCAAGTTCAAGTACATCTGCCAAATTATAATGATTATCATTAAGGCAAAAAGTATTTACAGCACTATGGAAGGTAGCAGTTTATGGAGACTTTACTTAAATGAATGAAACTCAACTCATCCCATTCTAATTTTTAGCTTCTTTACACCAAATTGTCGGGGAGGCTGCATAATGATTATTCCCAAACGATAGGTTATTACAATAGTAAAATCTTTGGAATTCTATTTGAATTTTGCCTTCGCAGCACGTAAATTTGCCTTGATGAGTCTCGAATAAGATGCTGAATATCAGCGATTGGGTAAAATAAAAAAACTTACAGAACGTTCAAAAAATGTTCAAACAACTGTAAGTTATTGGTATTCATTATCATTAGTAGCCCCACCAGGGCTCTAATATTTTCATCTCATTTCACCATATTTCAAATT
>CAZKMG010000060.1:0-14319 GCA_964553465.1 uncultured Bacteroidaceae bacterium | reverse complement strand
AAAACATGGAATGACTCATTAAACACATTTACTGATGGTATCAGGGCATTATATACATATTACTCAAACGAAGCAAAGGATATTAAGCAAATAATACTCCAGGTGTGGGATCCCGCTATTTCAGGCTGGAAAAACCTTCAAAAGACAGTTTATTTTTGGGCAGGATTGGTTTCTGTAGAACCGGTAAACCTCCCGGGTTCTTTTAAAATACTGATGTTGTAAATGTCGAAAATATTACCGATGTTGAATCGCCATTGGCATTAAAAATCATCGACTTAAGTGGACGTGTTCTATACGAAACAGAATTAACTGATAAAAAGATAACAATAGATTTATCGCATCTGCATAAAGGGTTATATCTTGCAGAAATAAATTCAAAAGAAGGGAAATCGGTTATTAAAATAATGAAATACTAAGCCTGAAATTGTGAAGCGACTTATAGTCTTAGTCCTGATCATTTTTAATTTTTGTTTTGTACCGGATAACATTGCGCAAGACGAAACACAGCTTTTTACCGTAAGAGGAAAAGTTACAGATGGTAGCGACATCCCTTTGCCAGGAGCTGCTATTACGGTCAAAGACACCACTTTCGGAGCGATCACAGATATTAACGGTGAATACATCATAAAGGTAAGTGCGAACAAAAATGTCATAGTATTTTCGTTTCTTGGAATGGAACCACAGGAATTTACAATTGACAAAAGCCAGGAACTCAATGTAGTACTTAAAAAATCGACCAGATCAATCGATGAGGTTGTGATTACAGGATATCAAACCGTCGATAAGCGTACATTTACTGGATCTGTTGCACGCTTAGATTCATCCCGGCTTCAGCAAATCGGTGTCCCGGATGTTAGCCGTATGATACAGGGTACAGTTGCCGGGGTGGCTGTTGAAAATGTATCGGGTACTTTTGGGTCAAAAGTAAAAATAAGAATACGAGGCAGTTCATCTATCAGTGGGAACCAGGAGCCATTGTGGGTTGTTGATGGGGTAGTATTGGAAGACCCTGTAGATGTAAACCCCAACCAGCTTTATTCCGGTGACCCGACCACCCTACTGAGTTCGGCCATTAGCGGACTTAATCCAAACGATATTGAAGAAATACAGATACTTAAAGACGCCTCTGCAACAGCTATGTATGGCACACAGGCAGTAAATGGGGTCATTGTAATCACTACAAAAAGAGGTAAAAAAGGAAGTGTCAGCGTCAACTATAACGGCAACTTCACCATGGTTTTCAAACCCACTATTTATGACTTCAATGTGATGAACTCAAAGGAGAGGATGGAATTTTCTGAGGAACAGTACGCAAAAAACCTTATGGATTTTAGCGACCTGAACAGAGAGTATGGTGCTTTTGGAAAACTACTTGCAGATTTGGCTGCTAAAGACCCGGCGCAGGGAAGTACGTGGCTTGATGACTTTGAAGAAAATATCAGAAAGTACAAGCTGAACAATACCGACTGGTTCGATGTGTTGTTCAGGAATTCATTAATACAGGAACATAGTCTGAGCATAAGTTCGGGTGATGATAAAGCGCAATATTATTTTTCGGGCAGTTACTATGATGACAATGGGCAGACCATAGGCCAATATGCTAATCGATATACTGCCAACATGCGTGCAAATTTCGCTGTTTCAAACCGTCTCACCATAGGGGCAATCCTAAGCGGTTCGATACGCGACCAGCTTATTTTCGGAGCCTCTGAAAGCGAAACCGAAAACGGAATGACAACCAGGGAGTACGATGTCAACCCATACAATTACGCAATCAATACCAGCCGTGCCATGAGGCCCTATGACGATAACGGCATGCAGGAATATTATAAAAAGGATTTTGCACCATTTAACATTCTGAACGAGATCAGGAACAATTATATCAATGTCGGCGCCATTGACCTGAAACTTCAATCAGATATCGGTTACAAGCTTGCACCTAATCTTAGTTACCTGGGGATTTATTCGGCACGTTATTCATCAACGGGGCTTGAGCATATCATAACCGAAAACTCAAACTATGCCGAAAGTTACCGTGCCAGTTATAATGAAGAAATACGGCAGCAGAACAGCAGGTTATACAACGACCCCGATGATGACGATCAAAATCCTGTATCGGTCCTGGAAACCGGTGGTCTTCTTATTCCCGAAACTACTACCGCTAATTTTTATACAATGAGGAACTCCCTTAACTGGAAACCAGCCTTGCAGGGAAAGCATTATTTCGACATACTTGCAGGGACAGAATTCAGGCGGAAGGTATATACCGATACCGAATTTACCGGTTGGGGATTTGACGTTTACAAGGGGCGCACTGCTTATCCCGACTACAGGGCAATAAAACGCGATTTATTGACTGATGGCACGGCCTATTACCGTTCGGATGTATTCCATTACAACGATGTTGCATTTTACTCGAACTTAGCCTATTCGTATAAGACATTATACAACGTATCGTTTTCAATCCGTTCTGACGGTTCAAACAGGTTGGGGAAATCGCAAAGGTTCCGGTTTCTCCCTACATGGGTTGTTGGGGCAAGCTGGAACATTCATGAAGAGAATTTTTTTAAACGGTTCACTGCCATCGACTTCCTGAAGCTACGGGCGTCCTACGGCCTGAGGGGGAATGTGGGCGGTTTGGGCAGTCCTTCGTTGCTTGCGTATTACCGGTCAACCACCCGTTTTGACGGGAACGACAACGAACGGGTAATCGACATTCTATCGCCCGAAAATGCCGACCTGCAATGGGAAAAAGAATACATGTTTAATGCTGCTGTTGAAATTGGCATTTTCACCCGCCTTTCAGCTTCAGTCGAATATTACCACAGGTATAATTTCGATTTGATCGGCGACCTCGAGGCATCGAGAGAAAGTGGATTCCCCACTAAGTTTGTAAACTTCGCCGATATGCTGAATGAAGGAGTGGACATTACATTGAACACAACAAACCTCACCACGCAAAGCATGAAGTGGAACACTATTTTTACTATAGGGTATAATAAAAACACTATACTCAACGCTTATTTCAACCCCACCGTGAACGAGCTTACTGTATCTGAAGGCGCCACTTTGGAAGGCAGACCGGTTAACGGCCTGTATTCTTTCCGCTTTGCAGGGTTAAACAGCGATGGGGAACCCCAATTTTATGATAAAAACGGCAACAAAACATTGATCATCGATCAGTTTTCAAGAGACATAGGCATGCTGACATATGAAGGCCCACGCGACCCTGTTGCCACTGGTGGATTAACAAACATTTTCAGCTATAAAAACCTCGAGCTGTCATTCCTTTTAACCTACAGTTACGGGAATAAAATCAGGTTACGGTCAATCTTTGATTATTATTACGATGACGTCCAGGCGCTTGATAAAGATTTGGTATACCGTTGGCAAGTGCCTGGCGATGAGAAATACACATCAATACCAGTTGTACTTGATAAGCAGCAACGCGACAGGCTGACTTCTAATAACCAGGCACCTGCTACTTTCTATAACCGAAGTAGCATAAGAGTTGTAGACGGATCGTTTGCCAGGTTACGTAACATCACCTTATCATACAATTTATCCGGAAATCTATTACAAAAAGCAAAAATAAAAGCCGCCAAGGTGCAGGTACAGGGCCAAAACCTGTATTTGTTGGCCGCCCCCAGACTTAATGGCCAGGATCCGGAAGCAATAACCACAGGAATCAGCATACCTGCCCCAAAGTCAGTTTCAATGGGTATTAAGCTGAATTTTAAATAAAAAATGGCTGCATGGAGAGCACAAATTATATAAGGGATTTAAAAAAAACCGGAATGGTTCAAAGAAATTTGAAGAACGCCATAAGAATCTTCGGAAGATCAACAAACATAAAGAAGCAAACCAATTTTTGGCTGTTTACTTTCCTTGCTTTAAGCCTTGCCGTTCTCCTGGCTTTTCAGGGATGTGAAAAATACCTCGAAGAAAACCCCGATAACCGCGTCGAACTCAAAACCGTTGCTGACTTTTATGCAGCCTTAACAGGGGCATATCCCGAGGCCTGGCACTTATTTACAGAAATTATGTCGGATAATTATCGTTATTATGATTACACCAGTTTGAATTCGGGAACATTGGTATCGTGGTTCAAACCAATGTATTTGTGGTCAGACCTATACATACTCGACCTCCCAATAGGACCGGAATTTGCCTGGGACAATTATTATCATACCATTTATGTATCAAATGTAGTGTTAGAAGGTATTGATAACGCAATCGGCGACGAATCTTTTAAAAAGAACATTAAAGGGGAAGCACTTCTGGTCAGGGCTTATTGCCACTTCATGCTGGTAAACCTATTTGCAAGGCAGTATGACGCTTCAACTGCTGTACAGGATTTGGGCATACCTTACGTAGTTGCCACAGAAAAAGAAGGCATTGTGCATTACAAGCGCGACAATGTAGCCTATGTATACGACCAGGTCGAAAAGGATGCACTTCAGGGCATTCAATTGATTGACAACGACAATAGCGATTTTGCGAAATACCATTTCACCAAAGAGGCTGCGTATGCATTCATGTCGAGGTATTATTTATTCATCGGGGAATGGGGAAAATGCATCCAATACAGCGATTCAGTATTCCAGATAAAAAGCACTGTGAGAAACCTTATTGAAGATTATCACACCTATTTTGATGTAAATGACTTTGAGGGATTCCAAAATGACTATTACTCCTCGGGGAAAGAAAATATCTTACTGATGAACAAAACACTCGAATGGAATTCATTCCCAATAACGGGATTTTATGCCAATGAGTTCCGTACAGAATTTTTTAATGGGGATGTGAGGGGAAACCTTTTTGTATTTAATGATAATACAAATATTAATTGGCATTCCACAAAATTTATCGGGCAGTATAAAGACGGGCAGCAATATTCAAATGTAGCATTGTTTACGGTTGAGGAAGTGTTGCTCAACAGGGCTGAAGCCTTGGTGCGAAAAGAAATCCCTGACATTAACGGTGCACTAAAAGATTTGAACGCGATTTTGCAATACCGCTACGAGACTTTCACTCCTCTGACATCGGGTATGTTTTCGGGATCACCGGTGCTTGTTCTCGGACGTGTTATCGATGAGCGAAGATTTGAGTTGTGTTATGAAGGATTCAGGTGGTTCGATTTAAAACGTTTTGAAATTCCGGTTGAGCATGACAATGGGCCTGTAACAGTCTACCTTGCCGGAGACGATTTGAGGTATGTGTTGCAGATACCTGAAAAAGAAAGATCGGCAAATGAGCTGATGATAGCAAATCCAAGATGAGCAAATTTGCCGTGGCTTGGTGAGAACATGGTCCGGCCGCAACCTTAAAACAGTATGTATAATATTATGAAACAACGAAATAATAACATGGAGGATAAGGACAAAAAAATGGATAAATATGTAAAAAAGCATACTTTTTTATACCTGCTTTTTTTCTTACTTCTTGCAGTTGCATGTGAGAAAGAAGAGACGATTACCTTAGACCCGCCAAATGAAAAACCAACACCTGAAAATGCAACTGACAGCTTAATACTGGAAATGGAAAAGCAGTACCAAACGAAAATCATCTATCGTTGGGACAGAAGGTACACCAGTTCCGATACCAAGGTATCACCGGCAAAATTTGAACTTGTTTTGCCTTATATCAATGTCATCAAAGATTTTTGGATCCAGCCATACGACGATCAAGTTCCCGGGTTCATGCGATACCATATTCCGGTTGAGATAATACTTGTCGGCAGTACGATCAGATACCACGAAGGCGAAGAGCAGGGATTCAATGCTGCAGGCCAGTCAATTTCATTTTCAAGAATATTGCTTGCAGGTGTAAACGATTACAGCCTGACGGATACCTACTGGTTTTCACTACAAATACAGACCATGCACCACGAATTTGCACATACATTGGATAAAAAATATGGTCGCCCGAAAGGATTCGACGACATATCGAAAGGAAAATATGCCGGGAGCACTTCATTTACTCAATTCAATTTAGAAACAGCCCGCGAACGTGGATTCTGGATACCTTACGGGATGTCGAACGAAGCAGAAGACTTTGCAACATTTGTCGAAGCCTTTATTGAACTGCCTGAAAATGAACTACTGGCCGAAATAAATGGTAATGACCTGTTAAAACAAAAATATGAAAAGGTGCATGATTTTTACTTAAAGCTTGGCATTGATTTACATGCAGTACAGAAAATTGTGGACACTAATCTTGGTAAAATTTTTGGGCCGTAATGTCATATCGGTTTTTGAGGAATGAAAGCTAACACGATGACAAAAATAGCAATATTGACCCTTTTCTTTGCAGCTTTTTTATTTTCATGCGAGAAAGAGGAAAATCCGAATAAAATTCCCGATGGCCTCCCCAGGTTCAATGAACTAAAGGCAAGCTACAGGATGATCCTGACTTCAACAGAACAGGGTTGGAAGGCAAGTTACCAGCCTTCAGCAAATTCAGGTACCTTTAATATACTCATGAAATTTCAGAACAATGGTACTGTAACCATTTTGTCAGACTTGAACAAATACGCCGCTTCGACTCAAAACGTTTATTACGACGTAAAAGGTGCTACTTACCCCGAACTGGTCTTTGAAACTTTCTGCGTCTGGCACGAGCTATATGAGGTGGCAGATGGAGATTTTCAATTCAGGATTCTTTCCATTAATGAAGACACTGTTGAACTGGGCAATGTAAATTCTTCATACAAAGTACCTGAAATAACATTTACCAGAGCAACAGCGGCCGACTATCAGCAAATGAACAAAATACAGGGAATTGACCAATTATTATATGATTTCTATACCGGGGAGGATGGGTACTTCAAGATTATGCAATTCGAAGAGTTCAATGTCAAGGGCTTAATCGATTTTGATTTTGAAAGGCACCAGGTTTACCTGAACTACGTAGATGCTTTGGGGATGTCCTCTTCATTGCTTATAAATTACAGTTATGATGAAAATGGTATAATATTCGGAGACAAGCTCACTATTGCCGGAAAAACCATTACCCGTTTTAATATATCACAAACTGTAGATACATCGCTAAATCTTTCCGGAAGCCAACTCAATGATGGCATCATTTATACAACTGATTTACCCGATTTTGAATTCAAAGGCGCAATTGATCTGTTTAACCAATATTCTTTCCTTTATGTTGCTGACTACAGCCCTTCGCTCACTACCTTAAACGAACAGATACAAAATGCTGGTGCATTAGTTATTGCTCAAATTTACCATAACTATTTGCTTTCATCAACTCAAAAATACAATGCCCTGACGTTTCTAATATATGAAGAAACAGGAGATTATGATTTTTACGGTTTTTATATTAACCAATTTCTGAGGCTGGGAGAGGACAGGTTACGGTTTCAGTGGTCAGGCGGCCGTGATCCGAATGTTACCAATGAACTGTTTGAAATTCTGAAAAACTATGTCCTGTTCTTTTTCGATCAAAATGGATTCAAAATAATTCCAAAGAATGACAATTTCATCTTTGTAAGTTATGCTAACCCGAAAAATTACATAGTTGTAGTCCCGGTGCTTTAAGTAAAAAGTAAATTTCAGAACACCTGACCTCTCTCAATTTTAAAGCCTTTCTCACAAGGAATCGTGAGCGGAGCGAGTAATCCACAGGAGAGAGGAAATATGGAAAGCTTGCTTTCATAAGGAGCTTAAATATTAATGGAATGTATGACCGCAGGGCATGCAGGCATTAATTGAAGAAACCCCATAATATAAGTAAATTGCCCCCATTCAGGAAAATTGTGTACTCAATTGTATACTAACTGCAAAAACCTGAACCTATGACCACATTTGGCCGGTCAGATTACAATTAACATATATAGCAATACAACAGGCATTTAACTCCGGCTCTTGGTGGTCAATTTGATCCGGCCAAAAGTGGTCAAGATCTCTGGTTTTTCCACCTGTGGAATAAATTAAATCATTACCTTTAACCGGCATACAATAATACTGGCGGAAAGTGTTCAGTCATGTGAGGAAAAATTATTGAATGAAGTAGTCCTGATAATGCCTGGAGTATTAAAAATGAAAAATTGGTTAGTACGTTTTTATTAAGAATAATTATTAAATCCGAATTATGAAAAAATTGATTTTATTTCTATTGATTACCGGAACGTTTTTTGTTGGGATTCCATCTTTCATTACAGCACAGGATCAAACCGGTCGGGCATCTGAATCAGTAGTTCCTGCAAATGATCCAAAACTTAAAGGACAGGCAGTCCAACTGAATAAAGAAGTAATGAGCGCCCATCCACGCTTACTTTTCGGGCCAAAGGATCTGCCGCGCTTAAAAGAGTTTTACTATTCGGATAAGGCAAGACTCTTTCGCGAGGGGATTGAAAAAATGCTGCCGATATGTAAAGCACCTGAAAAACCCGGCTTCTTAAAGAATGCTACCGATGGCCAGCGCCAGGGATTGTGGAGAATGCCTACAGTTTCGCTGCATTATGCCTTAACGGGGGATAAAAAGTCGTTTGAGAGAGCAATGGGTTACCTTACTTTGCTTGAATCACTTCCTGAATGGGAATCAGCTCCCGAAATCAATAGCGGTATGAGTTCAGCCAACATCATGATTGGTGCTGCACTGACATTTGATTTGCTTTACAATGATATGCCGGCCGATTTCAGGGAGAAATTCCGCAAGAAACTGTGGTACATGGCACGGGCACAATATTACGGAGGACACTTGATGAAACTGCCGGGAGTTTATTACTGGCAGGGCGATCCGCAGAATAATCACCGCTGGCACCGCGATGCCGGTATGCTTATGGCTCTTGGGACGGCTGCTACAGGCAATCCCGGCGAAGCATGGATGATGCGCCAGGCTTATAACGAAATGAAATTTATCAACGACTGGCTTCCTGAAGACGGCACAAGCCATGAAGGGGCTACTTATCTTGTGTTCGGTGGAACACACTTAACACTGGCAAATAATGTGTGCGACCGTCTTTTCGGGACAAAATACCTTCAGGAACCTTTCTATAAAAATGTCGATAATTTTCTTTTACAAAGCCAGTGTCCCGGACTTACCTTCCCGTTTCAATTCGGTGATTCAGGAGGAGGATCAGGATCTTATGGTCAGTTTGCCCTGAAAGCAGCCTGTGAAAACCATGAGGCAGACCAACTTGCAATGTTGCTGGAAATGGGCAGGGTTCAGCCAGATTTTTTCATGTGGGACTGGATGTCGATTGTTTGGCTTGATCCTGATGCAAAGGTTGGGAAAATAGAAAATCTACCTAAAACAAGTTTCTTTAAGGATATGGGGCTTGCTTTCATTCGAGACGGATGGGAATCAAAAAATATTGGAGCAATGTTCAAATGCGGACCGCTGGGGGGATACAAGCTGAATGAATATCGTAAAACTTACAGCGAAAATGGACGGTTAAGGGGAGTTAATGTGGCTCACGATGATCCGGATGCCAATTCGTTTATTATCTGGTCGAACGGAGCACTGGTGGCTGAAACAGACCGGTACAGCGCTCATAAACAATCTTCCCATCACAATACAATATTAATCAATGGAATGGGGCAGATGGTTCCTGGAAGAATGGAGCCTCAGATGTGGAGTCAGCCGGGGCCGGATGATATGCAGCAGATGGCTGTCGTGACTGCATTTAAGGATGCAGGCGATGTTGTGGTTTGTGAAGGTGAAGCTGCAGGTTCTTATCTTGCCATAAAAGAGACGCCTAAAAATACCTCACGTCCTGCATTGGACCGTTATCGTCGCATTTTCATCTGGGTGAAGGGCAGTTACATCCTTGTGCTTGATGATATCAAGGCACCTGAAGCGGTAGATATCACATGGCTGATGCAAGCTCCCAAACTTACAAGACAAGGCGATAAGGATTTGAAATTTGAATTACAACATAAAGATGCAGCATGTGGAATGCAGATCAACCAGATTGGCAATGTAGAACTGAATCCTGTAATTGGAGAATCGCCGGCTGATAACCACAGACAGGGATTGCTTGGATGGCAGCAGCTTCAGATGAAAAGCCATACCGATGCACTGAAACTAGCTACCCTCATGACTCCATGGGGCGGAGATTACAAAGTGACCACAAAAGCTGCTTACGGATCGGTTCAGATTACTGTCACAGGTAATAATATAAACGATACCTGGCAGTGGACTCCTGCGAAGGGAAAATTTGATCCTTCATCATTAAAAGGCAACAGGAATGGAGGATTCAGCGTGCAGGTCGGGGAAAAAGATAAGGTGGTAATGCATTTTACGGATTAAAAATTAGTGAAATCACCACATATTTCATGCATTTATTTTATCCAACTTGCTTTGAAGACATACAACCTGACGATTTCCGGGGCACTAAAATCTCTAATCAGTCAATACGTTTAATAATTTGTGCCGAGCGGTGACCGTAAGGGAGTGAGCCCCCTTCTTCTTCCTTAAGTTTTTTCCAGGCTCTGGCAATGATGAGATCATCTACATCATCCTTTTCGCATGGTATCTCCATTACATATTCTTCATTGGCATAGGTGGCAATATTCATTTTTACAATTGCTTTTCCCATATCTTTTAATATTTCAACAATGACAAATCATTATAAAAATTAATGGTAATGATTTAATTTATTCAACAGGGGATGCATATTGTTTTCTTTCCTCAAGACTGAAGTACATACTATGGTCTATCGTCTATGGTCTATGGTCTGAATGCAGCGGCAGCGGCAGTGACAGGAAGCACACAATAAGGATTGAAATACATCCTATGGTCTATCGTCTATGGTCTATGGTCTAAACGCACCCGAAACCGTCCCTATCTGGTCAGTTTGTCCGGTATATGCATATGGTCACGGGACCAATCAACCCTGCTGTTTGAATCCTATAAGTTTCATCACCAATTTCTGTATAGTCTTTCGTAATATACGGATGATTGGTCCTGCAAAACCTTTTTTCTACCGGGAGGGCCATGTCTCCTGTTAACCTGTTGATCCACATATTGGTGATTTTAATTTCTATTTTGTTTTCTCCTTCTTTAACAAATTCCTGAATTTCTAATTTAAACGGTTTGGTCCACAAAACACCAACGCGTTTACCATTAACAAACACTTCTGCCACATCATACACTTCTCCCAAATCCAGGTTGATGCTGTTGCCCCTGTCCATTGTTTCTTTAGTGATATTGAAACTGTTTAAGTAAGATGCAGTACCCGAAAAGTATTTGATGCCAGAATCGGGATGTTCCGTCCATGAGATTAGTTCGTTGAGTTTCACAGAATCAGGTGCTCCCCAATTTTTAGGAAAAGAAAGCGTCCATGGTGTTTTAATCTCAGTGGATTGGATTTCCGCTGGTTGGTTGTAAGGGGGTAGCTCTCGAACTGTATTCGTGAACAAAATGAAGCACGATCCATAGGCAGGGAGCTGTAAATTTATTTTTGTTTTGTCCTCGTCACTTTGGGGTTCCGTAATTCTGTATTGCTTCGCAGTAACGGGATCCCAAAATTCAACCTGTTTATTAGCTGTCCTGAATTCAACAGTTTCGCTAATTGATTGATCGGTTTTGTTGGAAACAAAGTACATATCTATTCCATCAATCCTTCTGTGTATAAAATCTAATTTCTTCTCATCTCGAGTGAAGTCTTTTCTGATGGAAAGTTTGGTCAGGGCTTCGTCAATGCTCATGTTCGAAAGCACCTCACTATTCATTTTTTTTGCTATCTCTGGATTTTGGATTAAAACATTGGCTCCGGCTGTTATCATTTTTTCAACTTTCTTTATCACGTCATCTGGGATATCCTTTCGATCAGGCAGCACCAATAGCATATAATTTATACCGTCTGGGAGGACTAGTTTCCCTTCCGATACTTCCATGCGATTGAGGAGTACATCCGTATTGACCAGGTCAAAATCATATCCAGGACTCATTCCTTCCAGGCCCGGTTTAACGGGTACGTCATGAAATTCAGGAAAGAAATTAGGTGCCTTGTCGCCATAATAATAAGCAACGTCACCCACAAATTTTCCTTGCTTCAACATGTATGAGCTTCGCGATAAATAATCCATAAATGGTCTTGACTGCTCCCACCATGTCGTTGTAGGATTGATATCTACTCCTGCATGGTAGGTCCTTCCAGGTAAACCATGCTCCGGTCTGGTATTAGCAAACGTATGAAAAGTAATCATATTCAGTCCTTCACTAAAAGCCCTGTCAACATAGGGCTTAAGCGCATGGGGTGCATCTTTCCATCTTCGCCAGGTTGTAAATGATTCCGCATCTACATGCTCCAGTCCATATATGTGGGATGCACTGGCCACCTCTTTGATTAAAAACATATTTCTATGGAGTATCCAAAATTCTCCACGAGGAACACTTACATTGCCTAATGCTTTAAGCGCATCTATCGGACAGGAATTCCATATTGGCGGACCAGGTCCGCCTGCTTCAGCCACCAGGTCTATACCGCGTTCTGCCAGAAAGTTTCTGCCCGTGACATAATGGCTAAGAATTAATTGGTCGCTCACTGTTTTCCTGAAATCGTACAGGAATTTATCATTTCCACCAGGTAATCCCCATCCATTAAATGCAGGTAAACAGGGCAGGATGTCGTAGTTGTAATGAGCACTGAAAATGCTATCCATGGAATCTGTCCAGGGTGTTGCTTCATCCAATTCCATGCTATCGAATTCGAGGTAAGCTAATCCCGATTCCTTGCCGTTTTCTTTAGTAATACCTAATCGGCCAAGGATGTAAGCCAGATGTCTTCTGGTAGCACTGGGATTTAAGAAGTCTATAAATAAGCCATTAGAGTTCGGACTGCAAGCAATAAGATGTTGACCCGTGTTGGAGCATACAAATCTAAGTACCGTCCAGTTCCCTTCAGGTACTTCCCACTTTAGTGTTTTACCTTCGAAATGTTTGTTAAGGATCATCACTTCTGAAAGGTCCTTAATCTTTTTCTCCGGATGATCGGGAATTGCCAAAACAGCAATCTCTTTGGAGTAAATAGGCATTCCGTTTTTGTCTTTTGGACATTTGGCCGGAAGATCGGGAAAGGGTAGCGGTCCTGAAAAAGATTGGGAACCTGAAATTTTAAGTTCAGATGAATAAAGTGCTTTCGAGGCCCAATCGGGAGTGACCCACGAACCACCTGCATTCCAGCCACTCGAAGCAATCATCCCGATTCTAATTCCCAAACGTTTCCCCTCAGACAAGGCATGTTTGATATATCCTACTGACTCATCACCGAGAAATTCAGGGCCAATACCAAGGGCCCCATCAATATTATATTTCGCAAATACATCCCAAATTTCTGCCCTTGCCATCCCTTTGTCCTTCATCTCTTCCAGATCTTTGGTAATGGAGGCCTTGGTGACATCACCATTCAACCAGCACCAAAAGGCCCCTGGCCTTGATGAAGCAGGCGGATTTACAAATTCATTGTTTAATTTCAGAAGGACTTCTGCTTCATTTACTGAATTACTTACCTGTTCGGATGGAGTGGAGCAACCGAACATGATCGAGCAAATAACGAAGAGAAACGTTGTTCTCTTATTATAAAATATTCTTTTCATGTGTTTAAATTTTTATTTTTTATGGTCACATAGCCTGCCCCGCAAAAGCGGGGAAACTCGCTATGAATTTAAACATGCTTTTTTGTGAATTTAAGCATGTTAAATTCATGCTCGTTTCATACTATTGGATTAAATATTTAGTCAGCAGATGCTCACCACATCGATATTTATTTTTTGACACAATTTTTATTTATAAAGTTATCGCTTATCCGGAAAAGTACCACTAAATTAAACAATGCTATTAACTGATCAATTTGATTTGCGAAATAATTATCAAAATCAATTAAAACATATGCAATTCGTTCAAATCTGGAACTCATATTACGCAAAATCCATTAGCCTTGTCCACTTCCTGCCGGAGTAAATGCAGTGGCAGTGGCAGTGGGCAGGAAAAACACAATAAGGATTGAAATACATCCTATGGTCTATCGTCTATGGTCAATGGTCTATCTGCAGCGGCAGCGGCAGCAGCAGCGGCAGTTGGCTATGACAGGAAGCACACCATAAGGATTGAAATACTTACTATGGTCTATGGTCCATGGTCTATCGTCTAAATGCCGCAGCACTACGCGCGCAACCCGCAACCCGAAACGCGAAACGCTCAACCCGCAACCCGCCCAAATGTGTTCATGATGTCAGGCTTTTGCACTTTAATTGACGAACTAATGATCCGGAGCGTCAGGGAACTGAAAGAAAAATTATCATCCAAGAAAGACAAGATTATTATTTCAGAATTTAAGGAAAGCAACAGTGCCCAGAG
>CAZKMG010000059.1:0-14503 GCA_964553465.1 uncultured Bacteroidaceae bacterium | reverse complement strand
GGAAGATGGGATAATGGTATTTATAACTTGAAACCAATTTTTAATAAAGGAGAAGTGTTGGAATACACTTATAACCTGGAAAATATATTCCCTGGTGGGAATGAGTACAGATGGTTTGAAATTAAAAGCATGAGGTACCAGTCCCCTTATATTAAGGAGGTAATATTTAAAGACGGGTATTTTCATGTCTATCTTTTCCCTGAAGAAATCAAGGGTTCCACTCAATATTTTTATTCTCAGGACCTGAATGGGAGATATTATGTTGAAGTCCAGGAAGAAAACAATAATGATCTTGATTCAGATTATATTTATGTTCATTTCAGTCTTCCGTACGATTATGAGATACCTGAAAGTGATTTTTTTGTCATGGGAGCTATCACGGAAAATATTTTCTCAGATTATAACAAAATGAAGTACAATCCCGATAACCATGCTTATGAAATAACTTTACTGGTAAAACAGGGATATTATAACTACAGGTTTGAATTATGTAAAAAAGGAACTAATTCAGGAGACCCATCCATTACTGAAGGAAACCATTATGAAACTGAAAATGATTATATACTACTGGTTTATTTTCATGGAATCCGCTCCCGGTATGACAGGATTATTGGTTACCAGATCGTAAATTCGTTAAGGAAGAACTAATTGAAAAGATAATTTTTTCAAAATAATTTTATTCAGAATATTGCAACCAGATTATGCCAATTCAACTCCCTAAACCAGAGAAAGAAGATTATCAGAAGTATAAGAATGGCAAGCAAAGTAAATCCTAGTAATGGCTGATTGTGATTTTTAAGATTTAGTTCAGTTAACACATTACTGCAATAACTAGGTTTCCCGTCTTCTTTTAATTGATAAAGCTCAAAATAGGCATTTCCAAGATATGCTACAACTACCGCTAATATGAGGCCTGTACATATCGAAATCCATATGATAGTAAGTACAAATACTATCGGCAACTGTATTAATAGTCCTCTATAATTAATCACGTCAACTTCTAATTTCTGTATATCCTCTATCATTGAATCCTTCCATAATTCAATCCTTCCTTCTAAATAATTCTTTTTTTTCTCCAACACTGATATTTGAGCTTGCCTCTGAATATCAGTCTCTTCACTAGATTTCAGCATAGTGAGTAGATTATTTATTGAATCAATATCAGATGTATACCGGGATTCCAAATCAGAAACCTTGAGCCTTGCATTAGTAAGATTTTCCTTGAGATTATCAAGTCTATCTTTTAATTCCTTAATTCTTCCAACTTCTAAGAAAATGTTTTTGGGATATTGTTTATAATATTCCAATCTTTCAATATTTTTTGTATTCCTATACTTTTCAATTCCATTATAAATCATTTGCCTCTGCTGTAGCATGGATATTCGAGTATCGAGGATTTTATCTTTGATATTAAGAGTAATGACTATGGATAAAAAAATTAGCAAAGCAGGAATAAATGAAATTATGCATGAGAATATAGATGTTGGGAGAAGTGCGACCATGAATCTCGGAAATTTTTTCCCAATGATCCCGAGTAATTCAATACTTTGCTTTAGGTCTTTCCTGGGTTCTTTGATTACTATGAAAGGAGGGAAAATAAACAATGCGAATACTAAGAAAATAAAAATGAAGAGCAAAATAAGAGAGGCAAGGGTATTGATATTAATCCCAAGACCCATAAAACTATACCCAGCTTGTGGGATCCATCCAAGTAAATTAAAAACTAGGGTTGAAAGTAAAATGAAAAGGAAGATAGTTACATAAAATAATACTGATTTAACTGTTTCAATTCCACTTCGGAAATGTCTCCGGATGGTCAAGAAATTATCGTTTTCTGTTTTTCTGAACCTCAATGAGGAGATTTCACCATATGACCAAATTATAGGTAGAATGGCAAATATTAATCCTATTATAAAAAAGGAGGATAGGTTAATGAACAATCCGACGCCATAAAACAGTGTAATGATAAATATAGCTTGTAAGGTGCCATATAGCGCAATAATGTAAAAATTAATATTAAAGCTTCGGATTATATTTCTGAAACTTAATTTATATATCCACCAGCTCCATCGGAAGCCGTAATAAATAAGCATTTTATAAAGAAAAATAAGAGGAGGCACAAATTGTTTCAGGAACCAAATGATGGCATATATTAGCCAGTAGATAACAGTTTTAGCTAGCAGGATCATATCAATGATTACTGAAAAAAACACAAATATCCCATAGATTGCCCAAACAATCAGGTCATAAATAAAACCGAAAACACTTAATATCCACTTGGATAATATCCAGAGCCCGGTTTTCCTGTCAATAAACTCATCCGTTCTGAACATCCTCCATAAATAAGGTGGTTTTTCTCCAGTAATACGTGAAACCATGTATGCTGAAGAAATGGAAAGAATTGGTAAAAGAAATGTAATTGGTAATATTTGATAAAGAAAGCTTCCAATAAACAAGACTAATAATAAGATAATTAATTTTTGGATGTAGAAACTGCTTTTATCCATGATGTTATATTACAATGGCTAAACAATATTAAAAATTTTCAAGAGCATTTCCTATGGGTACTGTCGATCTGACATTCAAATTACAGGATGCATGAATGATCATCGCTTATTGTTTTGTTCATTAGTCCAATTAAAACTAACTATATACTGAGTGTATAAGATAATTTTTCACATAATCCTGCACTCCTGAAGCAAGGGTATGAAATTCGGCAACGTACCCAGCAGCTCTTAACTTTTGCATATCTGCTTGGGTGAAATATTGGTATTTATCACGAATGTCGTTTGGAGTATCAATAAATTCAATGATCGGTTCAACACCCAAGGCAAGAAAGACCTGGTTGACAAGCTCTTTGAATGTTTCAGCTTTTCCAGTCCCGGAATTATATATACCTGATTTTTTGCGGTTGTGAAGAAACCAGTACATAATTTCAATAACATCTTTTACATAAATGAAGTCACGAAGTTGCTCTCCATCTTTAAAATCACGATTATGGGAGCGGAAAAGTTTCATTTTCCCTGTTTGGCTTATCTGGTTAAATGCATGGAAAATTACCGATGCCATCCTGCCTTTATGATACTCATTCGGGCCATAAACATTGAAAAACTTTAATCCAGCCCAGAAAGATGGAGATTTCTCCTGCTCAAGTACCCATTTATCAAAGTCATTCTTCGATTCAGCGTATGGATTCAATGGCCTGAGTAATGGTACTAGCTCATGGGAATCTAAATATCCATATTCACCTACTCCATAAGTTGCAGCTGATGAGGCATAAAGCAAAGGGATACCATATTCGGTACAGATTTCCCAAATGGTTTTTGAATAGGATAAATTTAATTTATTAAAAATCCGCACATCAAGTTCTGAAGTATCGGTTCTTGCCCCGATATGAAAAACAAACTGAACAAATCTTTGGTTCGCTTTTAACCAATCACTAAATTTTACCCTGTCAATCAATTTAGTAAAAATTTTAGAAGAATAATTTGGTTCCTTAATACCGACTGAAAAATCATCCACCAGTATTAAGTCTTTAAATCCTTCCGAATTAAGCTTTGAAATAAGATTACTTCCGATAAATCCTGCAGCACCCGTAATAACTATCATTATTTCTTAAATTTTGTCAGTAAGAATATTTTTGATTAAGTTGTTTCGCGATTAAGTTTAACCTAAAATTAACTGATTAAACTATTATAATTTGTTTTCTCTACTTCCTTTTATCAAAATAACTGAAAGTTTTTTATACATACCCTCTTGAAGAGAAAAAGCGCGTTTTGAAAAATTCTGATCAAATTAATAATGAATCTACAAAAGTGCTAAATTCCTTCATAAAAATATTTTTAATCCATCATAAATGAATTAATACTTCTAAATTAGCTTTAAAAATACTTTATTTGTAATTTATTTCAAGATATGGTTTTCATTACAAGGAGGGAACGTTTCAGTGCTGCGCACCGATTGTATAATCCACAGTGGACAAGTGAAGAGAATTACAATACGTATGGCAAATGCTCAAATCCAAACTGGCATGGACATAATTATGAACTTTGGGTTACCATCAAAGGGGATCTTGATCACAATCTTGGGTATTTGGTTGATTTAAAAAAACTAAGCTTTGTAATTAAAGAGCATATCCTGGATAAGGTTGATCATAAAAATTTAAACCTTGAAGTAAATTTCTTGAAGGGCAAAATGATATCTACTGAAATCCTTGCCATTGCCATCTGGGAAGAATTAGAACCTCATATTAATCAGCTTAATGTTCAGCTTCACTCAGTGAAGGTGCAGGAAACTGAGAACAACTTTGCAGAATATTTTGGAAAATAATTTACTTATGGGAAAAGACGAACATAGTTTAAATGGTGAATTTGGATACGAAAAAATCGAAAATTACAATGAGGAAATCATCCTTCAGTTAAGCGAAAATTATAAGAAAATTCTTGATCTTATTGGGGAGGACAGTAAGAGGGAAGGTTTGATCAAAACACCTGAAAGGGTAGCGAAAGCGATGCAATATCTCACTAATGGTTATTCTATTGAACCATCTGACATACTAAGAACAGCTAAATTCAAGGAAGAATACAGCCAGATGGTAATTGTAAAGGATATTGAAATATATTCTATTTGTGAACATCATCTCCTTCCATTCTTTGGCAAAGCTCATGTTGCATATATTCCCAATGGTTATATAACCGGTCTGAGTAAAATAGCAAGAATAACTGAGGCCTATGCACGTCGGCTCCAGGTTCAGGAAAGACTCACTGTGCAGATCCTTAATTGCATCCAGGAAACGCTGAATCCTATGGGTGTTGCTGTAGTTATCGAAGCCAAACATCTCTGTATGATGATGCGTGGTATTCAAAAACAGAATTCTGTTACAACAACCTCCGCATTTACAGGAGAATTTCTGGATAATATCAAAACCAGAGAAGAGTTTATTCATCTTATCGGATCTAAATTGTCTTGATCCAAATTAATTTACAAGGCAAAATTTTCCCGAAACAATATTATGATTATTGAGTAAAGACAGTCCTATTTATAATGGAATTAGATTTGTCTGCCGATAATTTAAATTAATAAGTATCGAAATGCTTTTAGAATCTATAAAAGCGATGTATTGAAAACGCATATTAGCACCTTTTTATCTTTTTATAATTTTAATTCATTGTTATTGACTTAATTAGGTTATTTATATTTCTTTGTTATACAAAATTATTAATTATAAACTTAAAATTTCTTAAGCTATGCGATCACTATTTATTACCGGTGCATTTATTATGCTTTTTATAACCAATGTGAGTTCACAGGATAAAAAAATAATTAGAGTCCCTTTGATTGGCGACGATGCTCCTTCATTTATTGCTAATTCTACAAATGGAAAGATTAATTTTCCAGGGGATTTTGGAAAAAACTGGAAAATAATTCTTTCTCATCCTAAAGATTTTACTCCTGTTTGTTCATCCGAAATATTGGAACTTGCTCAATTACAAGAAGATTATGAAAAATTAGGCGTAAAATTATTCGTTTTATCGACGGATGTAATAACTCAGCATGAATCATGGAAATCAGCCTTGGAGGAAATTAAATATAAAGGCAGAAATCCAGTGAAGATAAAGTTTCCACTTATTGACGACAGTGAATTAAAAATATCTAATCAATATGGAATGATCCACCCTTCTGTGAATATAGCTCAAAATATAAGGGCTGTATTCATCATCGATCCAAAAAATAAAATCAGGTCCATTAATTTTTATCCTATGGAAGTTGGAAGAAATATGGATGAAATCAAAAGAACTGTAATAGCATTACAAACAGTTGATGCTAATAAGAACATTGTCACTCCGGCCGATTGGAATCCAGGTGATGATGTAATAATTCCATATCTCTCAGATAAAGAAAAAAATATTATGAAAACTCAGGATTCCGATATTTATCAGGTTTCATGGTTCATGAGTTTTAAAAAAATGAAATAAGCCATTACTATTTAATCATAAGTAAAAGCTAAACTGAATTCTGATAATCATTTAAAAACTACTGGTTACAATGTAACCAGTAGTTTTTTTTAATTATACATTAGACTTTATATGAAATAATCAAAAAAGTGAAAATTAAACAGTTGGAAGAATCAGTCAATTTACATTTGAACATTTCAATTTTATATGTACAGGAAAATCATAACTTATAAATTTTAAACTTAAAAGTTAGTTTTTATAAGATTACTGACTATTTTTGTTAAATCACTATTTCTGTAGTATATGAAGGCTTACGTTTTTCCAGGCCAGGGGGCACAATTTCCAGGAATGGGAAAAGACCTGTATGAAAGTTTTGACATTGCAAAAGAATTGTTCAATAAAGCAAATAAGACCCTTGGATTCGATATTACCAGACTTATGTTTGATGGTACGGAAGAGGACTTGAAACAAACCAACGTTACTCAGCCAGCAATATTTCTACACTCTGTCATTCTTGCAAAAACCATTGGTGAATCGTTGAAACCTGATATGGTTGCCGGGCATTCTTTAGGAGAGTTTTCAGCTCTGGTAGTTAACAAAACTTTAAGCTTTGAAGATGGCCTGATCCTTGTTTCAAAAAGAGCTGCAGCAATGCAAAAAGCTTGTGAAGCTGAACCTTCTGCTATGGCTGCGATTCTTGGGCTGGATGACAAATTAATTGAAGATGTCTGTCAAAGTATCGAAGAAATTGTTGTTCCCGCAAATTATAACAGTCCTGGTCAGATCGTGATTTCGGGGTCATATTCAGGAATTGACCGTGCAGTGGAAATTTTATCACAAAAGGGGGCTAAACGTGCCATAAAACTATCTGTCAGTGGAGCATTCCATTCTCCACTCATGGAATCAGCCAGAAAAGAGCTTGCTGATGCTATAAAAGTAACAAATTTCAACAGGCCAGTTTGTCCGATTTATCAGAATGTTGATGGTAAAGATTACATAGATCCTGATATTATTAAAAAGAACCTTGTAGATCAACTTACCTCGCCGGTTCGTTGGACTCAGACAATTATGAATATGATAGCGGATGGTGCTACATCCTTTACAGAAGTTGGTCCCGGGAAAGTTCTCCTGGGTCTGATTAAAAAAGTGGACAAAGATATAACAACCTATAGTGCTTAAGTTCGTGCCCTGAGAAAAAGTATTATTCCAAGGGGCCGGAGTGCCCCTTTTTCTATATAAACACAAATAATTCATTCAATGAAGGTCTTAAAATTTGGCGGATCATCTGTCGGTTCCCCGGAAATCCTTAAGGAAGTAAAAAGACTTGTGGGTCTTCAGCCTAAACCGTGTGTGGTTGTCGTTTCTGCATTTAAAGGTATAACAGATCAAATAATCACCACCAGTATTTTAGCCAGCATTCGTGATATAACTTATGAGAAAGAAATTCAGACCATTAAGCAGAGGCATCTTGATGTGGTAGATGCTCTTGTTCCCGAAAAAAAGAAAAAAGGGGTTAAGGAATATATTAAAATTCTACTCAACGACTTCAAAGATCTGCTTTATGGTGTATATCTCCTTGGAGATTTAACACCTAAGACACAAGATCATTTGTTAAGTTTCGGAGAAAGACTTTCTTCATTTATCATTACGAACATTATTGCAGATGCTAACTGCGCGGATATGAGAAATTTTATTCGTACTGACAGTAGACATGGGAATGCGCAGGTTGATTTTGAAACCACCAATAAACTGATATCCCAGGAATTAAGTAATCTTTCTGGAGTGGTTGTAGCTCCGGGATTTATTGCAGCCAATGAAAAAGGGGATATAACAACATTAGGTCGTGGGGGCTCAGATTATACCGCCGCTATCATAGCTGGGGCTATTAATGCTGAAGTTCTTGAAATATGGACAGATGTGGATGGATTTATGACAGCCGATCCAAGGAAAGTTCTTAAGGCATATCCTATTGACCATTTAAGCTATTCTGAAGCACTTGAACTTTCGCACTTCGGAGCAAAAGTTATATACACTCCAACATTGTATCCTGCTTATCTAAAGAATATACCTATTAAAATTCTGAATACCTTCAATCCAAAAGCCAAAGGCACAATGATCTCAAAGGAACCTGGAGAGGGATCTCCAAGTCCAATAAAAGGGATTTCTTCGATGGATGATATCGATCTTGTGACCATTGAAGGAAGTGGACTTCCCGGTGTAACTGGTATTTCACAAAGACTTTTTACAGCACTGGCAAGCAGGGAAGTAAATATTATTCTTATTACACAGGCCTCATCAGAATATTCAATAAGTTTTGCCATCTCCCCTGCCGATACCGATAAAGCCATTTTTGCTATTAAGGAAGAGTTCCAGGTTGAAATGGAGTACAAGAAAATAATCCAAATGGAACTGGAAAGACATCTTTCTATTATAGCCATTGTGGGTGAAAAAATGAAAAATACTCCTGGTATATCTGCCATCCTGTTTTCTTCACTTGGCAGAAACGGAATTAGTGTTATTGCTACAGCACAGGGATCATCAGAGTTGAATATTTCAGTTGTAATTAAAAAAGAGCAGCTCAAGAAAGGGCTGAATGTGATACATGAGGGATTCTTTCTGTCTCATTATAAGGAATTGCACTTATTCCTGGTTGGCATAGGTACTGTTGGAAAAGATCTTCTGAAACAAATAAGCACTCAACAAAAAGCTCTTATGAAAGAGCATAATCTCAAGATAAACCTGGTTGGGATAAGCAGATCTAAACGAATGCTCATTAAAGAAGAGGGAATCGATTATTCAAAATATGCTGAAGAACTGGAGAAATATGGTGAGCCAACAGATATGAATACTTTTCTATGCAAGATCTCAATTTTAAACCTGCGTAATTCAGTTTTTATTGATTGCACTGGAAGCGAGCAGATAGCTTTATTATATGATAAATTATTCGATATGTATGTTTCAGTAGTGACTGCAAATAAAATTGCCTGTTCTTCCGCTTATTCCAATTATGTGCATCTGAAGCAGAAAGCGCGTGAAAAAGGGGTTAAATTTATTTATGAGACCAATGTTGGAGCTGGATTACCAATTATTAACACGATCAATGATTTAATCCGAAGTGGTGATCATATCTATAAGTTTGAAGCGGTTTTGTCCGGAACCCTTAACTATATATTCAATACTCTCAGTAAAGATGTATCTTTCAGCCAGGCAGTAAAAATGGCCAAGGAAAAAGGGTTTTCGGAACCTGACCCACGTATTGATTTGAGTGGAGTTGATGTTATGCGAAAATTGCTTATTCTTTCAAGGGAAGCAGGTTATCCCGTTGAAGAACCTGATGTTAAAATCAAAAGATTTCTTCCTGATTCAGTATTTCAAGGTAGTCTAGATGAATTCTGGACAAAGATTAAATCCCTTGATGATGGATTTGAGGAAAAAAGAAAAGTGCTTGAAAAAAATGGAAAAAGATGGAGGTTCTTTGCCCGGTTTGAAAACGGGAAACCCTCCGTTGAGCTCCTTGAAGTCGATTCTTTACATCCATCTTATTCACTGTCCGACAGCAACAACATCATTCTTATAACAACTGAAAGATATAGAGATCAGCCCATGATTATAAGAGGATATGGTGCCGGGGCCGCAGTTACTGCTGCAGGAGTCTTTGCAGATATCATAAGAATAGCTAACGTTTAATCTCTAAATTATGATCAAATCCGTAATATTTGACATGGACGGTCTCCTTCTGAATTCTGAGTATTACTGGCAGAAAATGGAGATTGAATTAATATCAAAGGTAGGGATTAACGTAACTCCGGAAATGCAAAAAAGTACACTCGGCTTTCGTACCGACGAAATGATCAGGTATTGGTACAATCATAAACCATGGAAAAATCCTGACTTTAAAAAAATGGAGGAAGAATATGAGAACAGCGTATATCATTTTTATGCTAATGAGTCCGAATTAATGGAAGGGGCAATTTATATTCTTGACTTCTTTAAACCAAAGAAGGTGAGCCTTGGCCTGGCCTCTTCCTCTACGATGAAATTGATAAATACATTTCTTAACAGGTTCAATCTTGCTTCAAGGTTTGACATTATTTATTCAGCAGAATACGAAGAATACGGGAAACCTCATCCAGGTGTGTACCTGAAAACTGCCCACCTGCTTGGAACACATCCTGCTTCTTGCCTTGCTTTTGAGGATTCCTTTTTTGGCCTGCTGGCAGCCAAAGCAGCTTTGATGAAGACTGTTGTTGTTCCAGATATCCATCACAGGGGCGAGGCCAGATTTGCTATCGCAGATTTACAACTTGAAAATCTTACACAGTTCAATAAAAAAATTTTTGATAAAATAAATTCTATAACTTAAGTAATCTTGAATGGAACATTCCGTTAAAATTTATGCTCCTGCAACTATTTCAAATGTTGGACCTGGTTTTGATCTGATGGGATTTGCCATTGAAAAACCTGGTGATATTATGATAATTCGCACAAATAATAAAAAATCACTGAATATTATTAATAACTCCAAATGCAAGGTTCCTGAAGAAGTCGGGAAAAATGTCGCAACTGTGTCAGCTGCATCTTTGCTAAAAACTCTAGGAACAAATCAGGGTTTTGACTTCATTTTTGAGTCAAAGATAACACCTGGAAGCGGAATAGGATCGAGCGCTTCAAGTTGCACTGCAGCTGTTGTCGGAGTTAATGCTCTCTTAAATAATATTTTTAAATTAGAAGAACTCCTTCCTTTTGCCCTGGAAGGAGAAAGATTTGCCAGTGGAAGTACTCATGCTGACAATGTTGCCCCTGCTTTATTAGGTGGATTTATATTAATCAGAAGTTATTCTCCCTTAGATATCATTCGTATTAAATACCCTGAAAACCTTATTTGTATCGTGGTTCATCCGGAAATAGAAATAAAAACCTATGAGAGCAGAAAATTAATACCTAAGGAATTCCCTATTACAACTGTCCTTCAGCAATGTGGTAATATTGCTGGACTTATAGCAGGGCTTGCTACCGCTGATCATTCATTAATAGGTCGATGCCTGGAGGATGCCCTGGCTGAACCTATCAGAGCAAAGATGATCCCAGGATATTATGAATTAAAATCACATCTCGGGGAAAATGGAGCGCTGGGCGGTAACATTTCCGGATCGGGACCTTCCATTTTTGCCCTGGCAGATTCAATGGCCAATGCACAGAAAGTCGCAGCATATATGGGCAATGTATTTAATAAACACAGGATCAGATATAGCATATATATATCAAAAATCAGCAGTAAAGGAACGCGAATAATTGATTAAAGAATCTAATAGTGAAAATAATTATGAACTTACAATTCAGACTATCGAAAATATTTCTACATTAATAAAATATTGGAACCTAAACTCTTCAACCAGATGAATCTACGTAAATTCAAAATTTTTGTCTATGAAGTACTTTAGCACGAACAATAAAAGCTTAAAAGTATCTCTGAAGGAGGCTGTTTTGAAGGGTCTTGCAAATGATAAGGGACTGTTTATGCCCGAGAAGATCCCAATTCTGCCTGCATCTTTCTTTTTTGAACTAAGCAGAAAAAAATTTCCTGATATTTCTTTTGAAGTTGCGTTGGCACTATTTGGTGAAGATATCTCAAAAAAAGAATTAAAAGCGCTTACTTATGATGCTATTAATTTTGAAACCCCTCTGGTACAAGTCCATGATAATATTTACTCCCTTGAATTATTTCACGGGCCTACTTTGGCTTTTAAGGATGTTGGCGCAAGGTATATGGCCAGAATGCTGAAATATTTCACTCAGGATTTTACCAGGGAAATTCATGTTTTAGTTGCTACTTCAGGCGATACAGGGAGTGCTGTTGCTAATGGGTTTCTTGGAGTGGAAGGGATTAAGGTTCATGTTCTTTATCCAAAAGGATTGGTTAGTTCACTTCAGGAAAAGCAATTTACAACCCTTGGGCAGAATATTACCGCCCTTGAAGTGGATGGGAGTTTTGATGATTGCCAGAGGCTGGTTAAGGAGGCTTTTATTCATCCCGAAATCAATAAAAAAATTACACTTACTTCCGCAAACTCTATAAACATTGCAAGATTATTACCACAAAGTTTTTATTATTTCAATGCTTATAGTCAGTTATGGGATAAAAGTAGAAAAGTAGCTATTTGCGTACCTAGTGGTAATTTTGGTAATCTCACAGCAGGACTTATTGCACAACATATGGGTTTACCTGTGAGTCAATTCATTGCTGCTACTAATATTAATGATGTAGTTCCTGAATACCTTATTACAGGTGATTTTAATCCCAGACCTTCTCTGGCAACTATTGCAAACGCAATGGATGTTGGAGATCCAAGTAATTTTGCGCGTATACTATCCCTTTACCAAAACTCCCATGAAAAAATATCATCAGATATCACTGGTTTCAGTTATACCGATGAAGAAATACGCACAGCCATTTCATCTGTTTATAAGAAAAATAATTATCTACTTGACCCTCATGGCGCAACGGCATATCTCGCAATATCTTCTTTCCTGGTATCGAATCCTGATCATATCGGTATTTTCCTTGAAACAGCACATCCCGCTAAATTCTCAGCTACTGTTGAAGAATGTATTGGAACCAAATTGGAGATACCTGCGAAACTGGCCAGTTTCATGCAAAGAGAAAAAAATAGTATTCCACTTGGCTGGAGGTTTGAAGAGTTTAAGGAATACTTATTAGGACTTGTATAATTCAAAATTCTAACCTAAATAATGCAATTTAAATGCCGGGGGTTTAAACCCCCATTGTTTATGTCATATTTCTATTATATCTCAGCTAATAATTTTCAAATTTTGATGAATAAATGATTTCTTATGAAAAAGCCATAAATTTCTAATAAATATTTGGATAATTTCTTTAAAAGTTATTGGGAGAAATGATAAATAGTCATTCCATCCATGAGCCAACAATTTACTATCTAATTGTTTTTGAACTATAAGACCTGGCTTTTTAATTACACTGCATCTTTTTTCATAATATTAAAACTGTTCAAAGGAAAAAATTTATCTTAAAATAGGGAATTTCTTAATTATCATCAAAGAATATTAATATATTGAATTTTCTATGGATATAATTAGATCATAGAAAATGGGAATAAAAAAATATTAGTGTAATATTCTGGATTGATTCTAAAAGGAGTTTATTGTAAAAGGCTGAAAATCAGTAGATATTTAAGGATTAGTTCTTTGGATTATTAATGATTACAAAAAATTTGGAAATATCAAGGGTAAAAGTCAACTTTACAGTGGGATCCTTTAAATGGGATCTTTTTTCAATTATTTGAATAAAATCAATTTCTTTAAATTCTATCGGTTATGAATGTAGATTTGCTCATGAACAACCTCATCAGAAAAACTCAGGGTGAGGTGGAATTTCATCAGGCTGTACGCGAAGTCCTCGAATCAATTGAAGAAATTTATAATGACAATCCTCAATTCGAATCGGCACAAATCATTGAAAGACTTGTGGAGCCGGACAGGGTAATACTCTTTAAGGTTCCATGGGAGGATGATGAAGGAAAAATTCATGTAAACCGTGGATATCGCATTCAATTTAATAATGCTATTGGACCATATAAAGGCGGACTCAGATTTCACCCAAGTGTCAATCTTAGTATATTGAAGTTTCTTGGTTTTGAGCAGATCTTTAAGAACAGTCTTACTACTTTACCAATGGGGGGTGCTAAAGGAGGTTCCGATTTTGATCCGAAAGGAAAATCTAATCGAGAAGTTATGAGGTTTTGCCAATCATTTATGCTTGAATTATGGAGAAATATTGGTCCCGATACAGATATTCCGGCAGGAGATATTGGTGTGGGTACGCGTGAAATTGGTTACATGTATGGGATGTTCAAGAAACTAGCCAGAGAAAACACAGGGGTAATTACAGGTAAGGGTCTTAACTGGGGAGGAAGCCTTGTTAGACCGGAAGCAACAGGTTTTGGAGTGGTTTATTTTGCAAATGAAATGCTCGCAACAAAAGGCCAGTCAATAAAGGATAAAAATGTTGCTGTTTCAGGATTTGGGAATGTAGCTTGGGGAGCGGCAAAGAAAGTAACCGAACTTGGTGGTAAAATTGTTACCATTTCCGGACCTGATGGGTATATTTATGATCCGGAGGGATTAGATGCTGAAAAAATTGCCTACTTGCTTGAATTAAGGGCATCAAATGAAGATATCGTTAAACCATATTCTTATGAATTTGAAGGTACTCAATTTATTCAGGGAAAGCACCCCTGGGAAATACCTGTGGATATAGCTCTTCCTTGTGCAACACAAAATGAATTAAATAAAGAGGATGCCAACAATCTGATAAGAAATGGCTGTATATGTGTAACCGAAGGAGCTAATATGCCATGCACACCAGAAGCAATTGAAATATTTCATGAGAATAAAGTTTTATTCTCACCGGGAAAAGCTTCGAATGCCGGTGGTGTTGCAACCTCTGGACTTGAAATGGCTCAGAACTCCATGAAAATAAACTGGAGTAGAGCTGAAGTCGACCAGAGATT
>CAZKMG010000058.1:2656-14560 GCA_964553465.1 uncultured Bacteroidaceae bacterium | reverse complement strand
TTTGTTAAAATATTTTGCGGGATATTTAACATCCACTTTAACAGAAACTATATCGGCATGTTCTTCAAGAACTTCCGGGGTTACCTGGTATTTAACATCGGCAGCTTTTTCCTGCATTTTATTAAGTCCTCCACAACCACCTACTACAAATGCTGCAAATGCGAAAAGCGCTAAGTAATTGATTTTTTTCATAATGCTCTGGTTATTAGTTAATAAGACAAAAACTTTTACTTCGTTTTAAATTAAAAGCAAATTTAAGAATGTTTTCTTTAAAAAAAAACCTTAAAGTGCATTTAGTCTGAATTTTCTATAAAATAATACGATTAATACCTTGTGAAAATTTCTTCTTTAGAATACAATTCAAAATTTTGAGGTAATCGTCGTAAATGCCCACGTAGTCAATGCTACTAAGATCTATTATCACGATTTTCATATTTGTCTGTTCTTTAAAATATTCAAAATACCCTTTTTGTATCTGTTCCAGGTATTCTAAAGATATTTTCTTTTCATATTCCCTCCCTCTTTTTAAGATATTTGAACGAAGTTTATTTACAGGTTGAAATAAATAAACGTAAAGGTCTGGAATAGGTAAATACTGGTGCATAATATTATAAAGCTGACTAAAAAGATTAAACTCATCTTCTTTAAGGGTAATCTTTGCAAAAATCAAGGACTTGGAAAAATAATAGTCTGAAATAATTATCAAAGAGAAAATATCTCGATCACATAATTCTTGCTTCAAATGATGATATCGGTCTATAAGAAAAGAAAGTTCAAGTGTTAAAGAATATCTGTCAGGATTTTCATAGAATCTGGGTAAAAACGGATTATCTTCAAATCTCTCCAGGATAAGTTTTGCCTTTAAATCCTCTGCCATACGTGTTACCAGGGAAGTCTTCCCCGCACCAATATTTCCCTCTATCACGATATATTTGTAGCCCATATAATTTCAGGGTAACGAATCAAGGTATTAAAATACATATGTGCCAATAATCCCATAAAACTTATTGAATTTAGTGATAATTATTGTACACTAACGTAAGATATTTCAATATTATTTTCGATTTAAACCGGCAAGTGGAATCAGGCTCTTCATTGTATTAGTTATTGGAACCAGAATTTATATTACAATACAAGTTATAATAAACTTGAGAATGGTTTTTTGAAGTAAAAATACCTTCCTGAAAAATTATTCAGAAAGGTATACTATTGGTTCGTTCTGAGTATTAAGTCTATTCTTTTTTTTCCGGTCTTGGAAGCAATGCTTTTCTTGACAGCTTAAGCTTTCCTGTTTTGGTGTCCATTTCGATAAGTTTCACGTCAATTTCATCCCCTTCTTTGAGCACTTCATCCACAGTATTTAATCTTCTCCATTCGATTTCAGAAATATGTAAAAGTCCTTCTTTACCTGGCATGATTTCGACAAACGCGCCAAACTGCACTATAGCCTTAACTTTTCCTTTGTAAACTTTATTAAGTTCAGGTACAGCAACAATACGGTTAATACGCTGCATAGCTGCGTCAATAGAGGTTTTGTCAACAGCAGAAACATAAACAATTCCTTTGCCATTGGATTCTTCGATTTCAATTACAGTACCTGTCTCAGACTGTATTTCCTGTATTATTTTACCACCGGGACCAATGACTGCCCCGATCAGTTCTTTTGGAATTTCAATTCTCTCAATTCTAGGGGCATGGGGTTTATAATCATCTCTCGGCTGAGAAATGGTTTTCAACATTACCTCAAGAATATGTAGTCTTCCAATTTTAGCCTGATGGAGTGCTTTTGATAAAATTTCGTAAGATAATCCTTCAACCTTAATGTCCATCTGTGTTGCGGTGATTCCGTTTGTTGTTCCGGTTACTTTAAAATCCATATCACCCAAGTGGTCTTCGTCGCCCAGGATATCAGAAAGTACGGCCCATTTACCGGTTTTTGAGTCAGAGATTAATCCCATTGCAATACCCGAAACAGGTCTTTTTATTTTAACCCCTGCATCCATCAATGAGAGTGTTCCTGCACATACAGTAGCCATGGACGAAGATCCATTGGATTCAAGAATATCAGAAACAATCCTGATCGCATATGGAATTTGTTCAGGTTCAGGAATCATCCGTTTTAAGGCCCTGTGGGCAAGATTTCCATGTCCTATCTCCCGCCGCCCTACTCCACGGTATGGTCTAGCTTCGCCTGTTGCAAAGGGAGGAAAGTTATAGTGCAGTGTGAATTTTTCAGTTCCTTTGAAAAGAACTTCATCAATCATTTTTTCATCCATCTTGGTGCCCAGGGTAACAGAAGTAAGCGACTGTGTCTCACCACGTGTAAAAATGGCTGAGCCGTGCGTTGCAGGAAGATAATCAATCTCACACCATATGGGGCGTATTTCATCAGTTTTCCTTCCATCCAACCGTATACCTTCATTCAATATCAGATTTCTTACTGCTTCCTTTTCAATTTCGTGGTAGTATTTCTTAACCAGAACTTCATTCACTTCTTCTTCCGTTTCTTCGATAAGTTGATTGAGAAAATCATCCCTGATCGCTTCAAAATTTGCTGTCCGTTCCTGCTTGTTGGGCTTTGCCATTTTAGCTGCTGCATATACCTTGTCATATTATTCTTTATGCATTCGTTCTTTCAGCTCTGGATCATTTTTTTCATGATCATAAGTTCTTTTTACGATGTTTAATTGAGATGCAAGTTCCTCCTGAGCAATGCATTGAATTTTAATGGCATCATGTGCAAAGCTTATGGCATCAATCATGTCCTGTTCCGACACCTCACTCATTTCCCCCTCGACCATCAGGATATTCTCCTTGGTAGCACCAACCATAATGTCAAGATCGGCATTCCTAAGTTCAGAAAAGGTTGGGTTAATTATGTAATGTCCATTTATCCTGGCCACCCTGACTTCCGAAATAGGTCCCTTAAAAGGAATAGTAGACACTGATAGGGCTGCAGATGCTGCAAGTCCAGCCAGTGCATCCGGAGCAATATCTGTATCTGCAGAAATAAGAGATACATTCACAAATGTTTCCGCATGATAATCATCTGGGAAAAGTGGTCGTAATGCTCTGTCTATCAGCCGGGAAATAAGTATTTCATAATCCCCTGGCCGGGATTCTCTTTTTAGAAATCCACCTGGAAAACGGCCGGAAGATGAGAATTTCTCCTTGTATTCAACTGAAAGGGGCATGAAATCTGTATTTTCTTTAGCTTCGATGGCTGCAACCACAGTAGCAAGCAGCATGGTCTTCCCCATCCTGACAACTACCGATCCATCAGACTGTTTCGCCAGCTTTCCTGTTTCAATGGTGATCACTCGTCCATCACCCAGATCAATATGTTTTTCAATAAGTTTGTACATAATATAATAAATAGATTATCTCCAATGGAATCTTTAAATAATAAAAAAAGGCAATCCGGGAAATTGCCTTTTTGTCAATTTATTTTCTTAAGTTAAGTGCTTTTATTACGTCCCTGTATCTTTGAATATCTCTGTCTTTCAGATAATCAAGAAGTCGTCTTCTTTTCCCAACAAGTTTAAGAAGGGCTCGTTGAGTACTAAAGTCTTTCTTTTTAGTATTGAGGTGCTGTGTAAGATGATTAATCCTGTATGAAAACAGAGCTATCTGTGCTTCAGATGAGCCTGTATCAACTTTGGATTTTCTGTGTTTTTTAAATATTTCTGATTTCTTTTCCGCTGATAAATACATTCTAAACCTAAATTTAAATTTTCCTGTTCAATTTTTGAACTGCAAAAATAGCATTTTTTTTTAAATAATCAATATGATAAATGAATAATATTTCTCTGCAATATAACACCTGATTTTATTTTAAAATTTTAATAAAACAACACTATTTAAGGCAACCAATATCTATTATTCTTTCTTAATTCAGATTTATTTATAAAGCCAGAAATCTTAATTTTACATTCATACCTTATGTGAAAGTTCAAAACAATTTATTTTGATTATACACTTTTATAAATTATCCATTATGAGAATAATAATATGGACTATTTTCCCCCTTATCGGAATGGCTTTTGCAATCCACCAATTTACTCATTCTGAACAAGTCAGTAATTCGTACAAATCGCCTGATTGCTATGTATATATTTCGGTCTCAAAGGAAAAAAAAATTGCAGTATTCCAATTGGATCCGCGCAAAGAAGTTTTATTATTTAAAGAAAATGTCCCCCTCTCCGGAGAGCCCGGCAGTCTTTGTATAGATCCGTCCAAGACATATCTATATTCCGCCTTACGGTCAACAAACGGTATAGCAGGTTTCAGAATAAATCTTAATACAGGTTCTTTGACACATATCTGCGATACTCCTGTTGCAGATAATCCAGTTTATATTTCTACCGACAAAACCGGTAAATTTCTTTATTTCACATCTTATTCAGGAAATAAAACCGCCGTTTATCCATTAGATAATGGATCTGTAAATCCGGTCCCTGTATATCTTTCAGAAGCCAGGGAAAACCCTCATATGATTATGTCTGATCCCTCTGGTAGGTATGTATTTGTCTCAAACCTGGGGGGAAATGTTGTGCAGGAATATGTTTTACAAAATAATGGTATTCTCGAACCAAATAATCCATCAGAAATCTCAGTAAAAAGTCAATCAGGACCAAGGCACTTTATTTTTCATCCAATAAAGTATATTATGTATCTTGTAAATGAGAAAGCATGCACTATTGATGCATTTCATTTTGATTCAATAAATGGTACTCTTTCTGGACCTTTCCAGGAAATATCTACCCTACCTGAGAACTTCACATTATCCAATACCTGTGCTGATATTCACATAACTCCCAATGGTATGTTTTTATATGCATCGAACAGGGGTCATAACTCCCTCGCAGCTTTTTCAGTTGATCCGGGAAATGGGAGGCTTACTCCTGCAGGGCATTTTCCGACAGAAAAAACACCAAGAGAATTTGATATAGATCCAAGTGGCACATATATTATTGCTGCCGGTGAGGGTTCTGGAAGGATTGCTCTATACCGAATTCTGGAAAATGGTTCGCTTTTGCTCCTGAGTACATATGAGGTTGGCCAATGGCCCGTTTGGGTTTCGATCGTGAAGAGTGAGCCATGAAGAGTGTATTAAGGATAATAATAAAAAGTTTTATTGAATTTCTAACTGGTCCTTCGAGGGTAAATGTGGAAAAGGATTATGAGGTTCAGTTTGATACCAGAAAGCAACGGAAGATATATCATCCTGTAAAGGTAGATACTTCCCTCCACTTCTCCATCCCAAAGCCTGGATAGTGACCTTTAAATCTTTTTCAAACCGGATCGGATCTGCAATATGCCAGCGGTACATCCCGAATCGAGTTTGGGAACGCATATAACCATCTGTTTTAATGCTATAAAACCCTGAATATGGAGTAGTGAAGTCTTTGTATTCCTGTTTACCATCATCATTCCTGACCGCGAAATTATAAGAACCGCAGATATAATCTTCTGTACCTGTTCCACATATTGTCGGGAACTCCTTGTCTCCATCCATATAGAATTTTATTTCACCTTCTCCCCACCAACCATTACTATTTGTTTGCCATGCCAGGTATGTCCCAATGTATTGACCCTTTCCTTTTATTCCATCAACAATTGAGTAAACTTCTTTAAATGGTAATGGATTAGTCCGGTTAAACCTCGCATGAAAGTACCCTGCATCCTCTGGTATATCTGTTAAGGTATAATCAACCTGGTAATACAGTCTCATGTTTTTTTCATCCAGATTTTCCATTGTTATTTTGCACTTTTTTCTAAAAGGCATTACCCAATAACAATTAAAAGCGCTCCCCGGGTTTACGCAAACTGCCAGGGATGAAATCTGTTTGTACTCATATGCTGTTGCAAAAAAGTCACCTACAGGTACTTCAACGGAAGGCTCTTTTTCATCATCCCAATAAATCCTTAAAATGGAGAGCCTCCAGTTGCCTGACGGAGTCATCCAGATATGTTGAGTGGCTCCCGATCCTTCAATTTCAGCTAATATAAATGTTGATCCCGGTTTTATATTTATATAAGGATTGACCTTCCATCCCTGGCCAAGGTCCTTGGCAGCTGCTGCTGCAGTGCCCTCTTCGAGAGTAGCCATTCCTCCTTTACCTTTTTCTCCCTTAAAATTTTCAGGACTGATAGATCTTGTTTTTGCATCGGAGAGTTGGTAAAGATTATGCAACCCGGTATAGAATCCATTATTTGCCGATTGGGCAAAGATAGTAATTGACACAACCAGAATAATCAGTGACAAAATTGTTCTTCTCATCATATAATTATTTATTTAAGTGGTAAAATGTTTACCTGTCGGCAGACAGTCCTGCTGTCAGGAAGGGAATCTCCATTAATCTGATTATTAAACCATTGTGATTAGCTACGCTGAGCCCGCAAGCTCCGTTGCGAAAGCTAATACATGGAGGTTTCATATTATTTTATTCCCAATTAAGACAAAGGTCACTTAGAATTATTCCTATTCTTCAATGTTCAATCCTGTCCAGTTGAATAAAATCCTAGCAGCATTGTAAAATAAGATATAATATCCTGATAAATCTTCTGAACATGACTAATATAGAAATAAAATCTGTATTTTAAAATCTTAATTAATCCAGTAAATGAAGTAGATTAAAATAAATTTTGATTTTTAGAATACAATACATCAGATCTGTCAAATATCTTTGGCGATCCTCACTAAAGTTTTTATATTTTCTTCGGGTGCGATCGGAGGTATGGCACAACCAGCATTCACGATAAGCCGGGGAGAATCACGATAAATTTTCAATAATTCAGTGGTTTTATGTTCGACATCCTTAACAGTTCCTAAAGCAATCACACCACTAGGATCGATGTTACCGCTAAACACGATCGAGTCTTTGAAAAGCACATGAATCTTATGGATATCTGTTTTGTAGTCCAATTCCACCCCATCGAAACCAGCAGTTTTTATATCCTCAAGGATCATATCAGTGTTACCGCAAATGTGCATCATATAAGGAAGCTTATTTTTATGAACTTCTTCAGCCAGCTTTTTTTCGTAAGGAAGGGCGAATTTTCTATATAATTCGGGGGATAGCATATCAGGACCGGCAGGACTATCACCGTTTGAAATCATGTGAACCCCTGTTTCTGCCATCAGCCTAATAAATTGAAAGCAGATATCAAGACAATAATCAAGCAGTTTGAAGCATCTCTTTTCATCTAACAGGAGATCTAACATCCATTCGGAAGGAGTTCGAATCATGCTGGCTAATGAAAATGGTGCCTGGTCCACATTACCCCTGATATATTTTTCGATTCCGACTTCCTTCATCAACAACCTGGCTGTTTCGAGTTGCATCTGAATTCTTTCATTTGAAGAAATGTTTATCGGATTAAGATGGTCTACTTCGTCAAGTGTTGTTAATAGTATTCCATGAGCACGGGCAGGTTCATCCGCAGGAAAATCAACTGGAACACCTATTGCAGAGGCAAGTACCGCTGTATCAATATCTAGCAATATACCATCGAGGTCATATTTTTCCATGGCTAGTATATGAGCCCGTGCTGCTAAAACAGGATTGGTGCGGTATTCGCTCATTTTTAAACCGGCCTCCCGAGCTGCAAGCATGAAATTATGAAGTATAACCGGACGACGGTCTGGCCAATCTCCTCGAATTACTGCATTTATACGCTCTATACTATTCACTTGGGAAAATTAAAGTATATCTACACAATCTAACAATGAAACAAATTTGATTTTCATGACCATCGGATGTGCATAATAATTTATTATTTTATTTCCTCATCTGTAAAGATGTAAAGATATTTTCGTCTTTCATTCTCATTATTCAAACCTCTTAATCATGTCAACTAGAAAGTGCTATTTCATGATTTAAAGTTAGAGAAAAAATAATCGATTATTATATTTCGGATTGGAGATTTGTTAATTTAATGAGTGATGAAGAATGATTGATAGTAGAAGAACTCAACAAAAGAATAAAAACAATCAGCAGTTCTAAATCCGAAATTATCATAATTATCAAATAATAATTATGACCCGATATTAGTCCTTAAAATGCTTATGTGTTAAAGAATAATCCAGGGATATAAATCATGCGAAAATAACAATTTCGATTTGTTGCCAGGAAAATAAATTAACCGATAGCCTTAGGATAATTTCTTGATGAACACAAGCTTATCATCCCCTGTATTATAGAAATCTTCGAATTGGGCCTTCAGGATATATGAATTACTTATGTAGAATGCACAAGTAGGTTTGTACATGTCTTTGGATGAAGTTTCGATATATATTGTTTTTCCTCCTGCTTTTCTGATGAGTGCTTCCGTTTCAACCATCAACATTGAACCAATTCCCTTACCACGATAGTCCTGGTGTGTAACAATCCAGTAGAGGTCATAACTGATAAGGGAACATGGGATTAATCCATAACAGGTATAAGCTACAGGTTTCCCTCCCAAGTCAAAAAATACAAATTCATAACCGCTCTCAGTACCTTTGTCGAGCCTTTCCTGCACGAGATCAACTGCAACCCTGATCTCATCATCACGAAAAAAACCAGTTGACCTGACAATATCCTCAACATCCTGAACATCTGAAGATCTAACTTCAGTCCGATACCTATAATCTTTATGATTCATACATATGCGTCATAAATAATTCTTCTTACTATATCTTCGAAAAGATAACCTGCCTTTGAACAGGCAGCAAAAAAGCCTGCATCCCTTGAGATACAGGGATTTGCGTTTATTTCGAGAACATAGGGTACATTATTCTTATCCACCCTGAAATCTACCCTTGCATATCCCTTCAATCCGAAAATATGCCAGCAATCCAATGCCATATTATGTATTGCATCCCTTAATGAACTGTCTGATGAATGGTATTCAAATGTTCGGATGGTATTTATATATTCGAAAGTATTTTTATCCCACTTTGCTGCATAGCCAACAATCTTTGGCTTACCGGAAGGGAAATCCCTGAAAAGAATTTCTGCAAGAGGTAAAATTTCAGGCCCATTTTCCCCCCCGAGAACTGAAACGTTATATTCCCTGCCTTCAATGAATTCTTCAACAAAAAATAAATCCCCCCATTTATTTTTCAAGTTACTCCAGACATTAGCTTCAGTACCGTTAAATACACTTTCATCGGTAATTCCCACTGAAGCATCCTCCCAGAGGGGTTTAGCGATATACATCTTACCTGGTTCCGGCTGATAAGGCCCTGAACCCAAATAGAAAACAGGAGTATTAATTTGGTTTGAGTTCAATATTTTTTTTGTCAGTATTTTGTTAGAGGTAATAAACATACTTTCCAGTCTGCAACCTGTATATCGAATTCGAAGGCTTTCGAGAAGTGCGGGAGCCAGGTGGATAAGGTTTGCTTTCCCATCCAATCCCTCAACAAGGTTAAAAATCAGGTCAGGATTAGTTTTCAAGAGAATATCGCGGGTTTCTTCCAGGTTCAGGTCCATGAAAAGCCTGTCAGTCCTATAACCCGATGATTTAAGAGTTATTTCAACCTCGTCAGCCTGGACAAGTACATCTTTCTCGTCATCGGAAGGGGTATCAGAAAGTTTATTGATGAGTAAAGTAACATTCTTCATCATATAAATATTAATGCACTTTTTTAATGGCTGAATCCATAATCATTTTTATCAATTCAGAATAGGATATCCCGTTTTTTGAAGTAAGAATAGGAAGATCTGAATGTAATGGGTGCAATCCTGCAAGGGGATTAATCTCTACAAAATTTGGAACTCCATGGTTATCAAAACGGATGTCCACTCTTCCTCCATCCTCACATTCCAGTACACGCCATGCATCCAGAGCCACTTTTTCGCCAGCCCTGGCTTCCTGATCATTTACAATGATATATTCAACAAGCTCCTCACATTCCTCCTTATTGACATATGAATATACATTTTTTTCAGCTTTTTCATTCAGGATAATTTCCATCACTCCAACCGAACGTGCGTTTTCGCCTGTACCAACTATACCAACCGTAAATTCCCTTCCGCTCAGGTATTTCTCCACTAGCACCGGTTGTTTATATCTATCTAGTAGATAGAGACACCTTGCTTTCAGTTCCTGAAAATTATTAATTACAGAAAAAGCATCTATACCCTTACCGGTTCCCTCAGCAACCGGTTTTACAAAAAGGGGAAAAGTCAGGTCGACCCGTTCAATATCCAGAAATGATTTCACAAGAAAAAAATCCGGAGTAGGAATTTGTGCATCCCTAATTACGCTTTTTGTCATAGCCTTATGTAAGGTAAGAGACAGGATAAGCGGGCCTGAAAACACATAAGGAATATGATAGGCATCCAACAGTGCAGGAACCTGCGCTTCGCGGCCAATGCCGTACATCCCTTCACAGATATTAAAAACGATGTCCCACTTCTTTCCCTGAATAAGTGCCCCGGCTAATTGTTTAACATTCCCGATCCTATCAGTTTGAAATCCAATCTGGTTCAACGTAGTTTCTATGGCCACTATTGTATCATCCCTGTCAAATTCAGCTGTTTCTTCTTCGCTGAATCCCTGCTTCAGGTATTCAGATCTAAGATCGTAAGTAATCCCGACTTTCATTTTCATAACTATATATCATAATAAAAAAGTGGCGCAACTTAAAATCCGTTAGTGCAGCCACTTTTTATTAAATTGAGTATGTCTGATTACATATAATCAGGATAATAGAAATTTTTATCCTCGTAATTCTTAAGCAGGATATTTCCATTCTCTTTTCCAACATAATATTCGGGTAGTAATGGAATTTTTCCGCCCCCTCCAGGAGCATCAATCACATAATGAGGAACAGCATACCCTGATGTAAACCCTCTAAGCCCTTTAATCACCTCTAATCCTTTTGCCACCGGGGTCCGGAAATGGGAAGATCCAGGTATAGGGTCACACTGATAAAGGTAATAGGGCCTTACACGAACTTTCAGAAGCTCGTGAGTAAGCTTTTTAAAAGTTTCTGCATTATCGTTTATATCTTTTAATAAGACAGTCTGGCTACCCATAGGTATTCCTGCATCAGCAATCCGATTGCAGGCAGCCTGGGTTTCAGGTGTCAGTTCATCAGGATGTATAAAGTGTATACTGATATAAAGAGGATGGTACTTCTTTAGTTTCCTCACCAGATCTGCTGTAATTCGTTGAGGAAGGACTACCGGTACTTTAGTGCCGATACGGATTATCTCCACATGTTTAATACTTCTCAGACGATACAAAATATATTCAAGCCTTCCGTCTGACAATGTCAAAGGATCACCTCCCGACATTAAAACATCACGTATTTCAGTGTGCTGACGTATATATTCAATCGCTGCATCAATTTTCTGTATGCTCGGATGACTTTTATCCTCCTTTGCCACCATGTGCGAACGTGTGCAATACCTGCAGTATACGCTGCATACACTTGTAATCAGGAATAATACACGATCAGGATACCTGTGCACCAAATGGTCAACCGGGCAGTCATGTCCTTCTTCCAGGGGATCTGATTGCTCTCCACGGGAAATGAGCAGTTCATAAATTACAGGCACAACAGTGCGTCTAAGTGCCTGCAAAGGATTACATGCATCGATAAGACTAGCAAAATAAGGAGTAATTCTGACAGGAAGATTTATTGCCCTGTCGAATAGCGCTTTCTCTTCACTTGATAGATGCAGGAATGATTGAAGTTGATAAAGGGAAGTATAGCTGTTTCGGATTTGCCACTGCCAGTTATTCCATTCTCTCGACGTAATACCTGGAAAATGCTTTTGCATAAATCCCCGGGAGGCCTCGTTAATGGGAAAATCCTTGTTGAAATTCTCATGAATTGCAATTATTGGGTTTCGAAGTTCCCTGGCACTGCTCGGAGGTTCCTGACTCTCTGCTTCCTCTGCA
>CAZKMG010000058.1:0-2646 GCA_964553465.1 uncultured Bacteroidaceae bacterium | reverse complement strand
AGCGTGATCAGCCTGCCCTGAAAGGCCGGGGTGGTCGCCAGGATTTTTTCTTCGTGTTTCATGTTTAAGGTGTACAATAAATAATTTTAAAGTGAATGAATAAAAATGTATATAATACTAAATATCAATTAATTACATTAAATTTCTTAAATTTTTCTTATTCCATTTTATACGATGCAATTATATGCTAAAATTTTATTGGATAAACATAACATATGATTTTTTTTTATGCCAATCGAATAAATTTATAAACGGGTTATCAACAACTGTTAACGCTATCAACATTCATGCCATTATTGATAATTAAATAAAACCATTAATATTTTAATAACCAGATGCTTGAATTTAAAATCAAATCCACTTAATAGTTAGTCACATCGATAAATGAATGATATTTGCTACAGCAATGTCAGTAAGTATTAAAGTGAATATAAATACATTCCAACAATCCCTATTATTTATTGCTTTATATGAAAAATGTGATTTGAGAATATAAAATTATTATCATTGTTGCAATTGAGTATATAACGCTCCCTTTTAATCCTGAAAGAGTTCGTTTTTTTACTCAATCCTCCCTTATAACCTTTAATCCGATCTTACATTCCAGGCATCTTCGCTTGTCGCAATATTTTCTTTTTAATTGAATAAGGGACTGGGATTCAAGGGAATTTCTTGCTGTAATGCCATACCTGGCCCAGTTATTTATTATTTGATTATTTTCCGCTGGAAGTTCTTCTAGGATTGCGAGCAGCTTGTCTTTCAGATCAATTTTATTCCTGAATGAAGCATATTTGAATAAAACAGGAATAATTACATTAATTATGATAAGGTGAATAGCTTCCTTGCCCATCCTGACATTATGTTTTTTCACTCTTTTACCAAATAAATAATGTTCTTCCCAGTATCTGTCCGTACCTGATTCAAAGATTTTCCACCATGCAGACAGATTTATATTATCAATAAAGTACGAGAAAAGGGAATAATTATGAGTCACTAGGGATGCAAACTGCGATATTCTTACCGGTGGAAAACTTGCTGGCCGAGATCCTTTGAATTTCCATGTATGCTTATTTAATATCCTGGGAGGTAAGGATGACCGGATCGATCTGTATTCTTTCTGTAAAGCATTATAATATTTATCCTCAGATATCAGATCCTCCAAAAAGCCTGCCTGTCCGAAAAGAATCGCATTTATGGTATGGGGCCTTTCCCTGTATTTGAGCAAAATTAAAAGTGGCGCAGTCCGGGTCAAAGCTTCAAAGGGTAAGCTGTTTATATTAAATCCAAATCCTCTTCCCAGAGATATATATAATGTTTGTTCCCAGTCATATTTATTTTCATATAGCAGTTCCTGAACAAGATTAGTTTTTTCTTCAAGTCGCTCAAACATAAGCCTGCTGATCCAATCATATATATATAGTGGTGAGAGGCTTCGTAGATTATTTCCACATGGAATCTTTTCATGATTCCTTACCAACCCAGTATATTTCTCATACACAGACTGATTGAATTCGAGAATTATGGAAGGAACGATTTCACCTCCTGATCGTTCGAGCAGGCAGTCTCTGTCCTGAACAACATGCAGAATGACATTCGAATAAGCAGGATCGTTCTGGTGTCCATGCCGGAACCAGTCTGAGGCTTTTGTATGAATTTCAATGTTACCTGCCCAGATAGTCCCATTTATTAAAATCCTTGCATTAGAGAAATCAGGCCCTGAACCGGTATTTTGCTCACCGGTTTCAATGACTTTTACTTTTCCATGCTCACAAAAAAGTGAATTTTCATTGAAAAGACGATTTTTCCACACATACTGGAGAAAACTTTCAGGAATTATTTTCATTTTTTAAGCATTAAAGAACATATCCTTAATGTACATGAGAGTAAATTTATCAGCCAATAGGTAAGAAAATTTAATGATCTCTATAATAATGTAAGCTTAAAATATGCATTTAATCTATCAAATACTGAAAAATTAAGAGCACCATTAGGTTCGGTTTGTCAAAAAAATGAAATTTTTAGTTATTTTAATTTTATGCTGTGGCTTCCTGATAAGCCAGGACAAGGTGTGGCATTTCCGATTCAATGTTTAAATTATACCAACAAGTCGCACTGAGGATTGTAAAAAGATTCACAGAGGATATTTTCGAAAACAATTATTGCTTTAATTTTAAATAATATTAATAAATAGTAATCTATATGCTATTTAAATGTCTAAATCACACTTAAATGATAAATTGATATAATTATAAATTTTTTGGTTGCAGCGAGACCTGTAATAGTTTGCAACGTCATAATTTAAGCAATAGCAGATAAAATTAAAATAAGGAAAAAGTACTTTTTATATGTAAAAAGCGAAAAACTTAATGTAATTGATTTCGGATCAAATAATACGGGCTTTCTTAAGATAGCCGGCCATCTGGATCTGAATTTCCTGGGCAGCAGTGCGGGCAGCCTCATCGAACCTATTAGTTGAGTCTGCATATATTATTGATCTGGAAGCATTAACGATGATACCACAATGAGAGTTCATTCCTGCTTCGGATACGTCCTTTAAACTTCCCCCCTGTGCCCCAATACCTGGTATAAGAATAAAATGATCAGGTATAAGTTTCCGGATTTTTTTTAGAAATTCTGATTTAGTTG
>CAZKMG010000057.1:0-14577 GCA_964553465.1 uncultured Bacteroidaceae bacterium | reverse complement strand
ATGGTCAGTTTAACCTGTTAAACTTGTACAATAAGATCCCATATGTTAAAAATCTGAATCAAAATGCACGGAATACTCAAAAACAACCACAAGCTAAAGAAAAACGAAAAAAAACCGTAAAATTTATAAAGGAAAACCTGTATCTCAGGACAAATATTTCCAGATCAATTTATCACCAGCTGGGTACTGAACAGGTTACTGTAAAGGTGACCGGCACTGATGGAAATGAAGAAAAAGTTAAATTGGAAATAGTAAATGAAAATCGCATCCTTGTCACACCTGAAAGAGATATTCGAAATGCCAAGGTTGTGATAACAGGGGAAAAAGAACTGGGAGAAAATCCGTTTATCTTTATTGCGGAAAATTCTGTTTTGATACTTACTGGTGTTAAAAATATCAACATTTCTTACAACCTGGGTGCAGGATCTGTACTACCTGGCTACAAACCTGAAACAAAAATTCTTGGAATGGAAAACTATAACGGGTTACAGGCCCCGGGCTGGAATTACATCCTTGGAATACAAGATTCCGAATTTGCTCTTAATTCTTTTAATAAAGGATGGTTATCAAAGGATACTATTCTTAATCAGCCTTATATGATGAACCAGTCGGATAAAATAAATATCCGGGCAACTTTTGAACCCTACAGGGGTTTTAGAGTAGATCTTACTTCTAACTGGTCAAAGATGAGAAATGTAAGTGAATTTTATACGGCCGACGAGAACGGAAATCTTCCTGGTCCTGATCAGAGAGCGAGGCAGGTGATGGGGAATTTCTCAATGTCATATCTTTCCTGGCGAACAGCATTTGAAAGGATATATTCAAGGAAGAATAAGGATTACAGCTCTGTCGCATTTGCAAAATTTAAATATGAATATCGTCAAATTATCTCAGAGAGGCGTAAGGAAGAATATTATTCAAATACTGGAATAATTTTAACAGATACTTTAAATTCAGGGTATTATGACGGATATGGACCAAACTCACAGGAAGTGCTAATACCTGCTTTTATGGCCGCCTATGGTTATAAAGATCCCCGCACCGTTACCTTAAAGTTCTTCCCATCAATCATTGAGATGATGCCAAACTGGAAAATTACTTTTGATGGTCTTTCCAAAGTGGATTGGATCAAGAAATACTTTAACAATATTACGTTGGGTCATGCCTACAGATCTTCATATAATATTGGATCTTATGTTTCCAATCCTTATGAAGAGATTCGAATGCTTGATAATGACCTGAATTTCATTCCTGAATTTGGAGCTTCAACGGTTTCAATTAATGAACAATTTAGCCCTCTCTTTGATATAAATATGGACTGGAAAAACAGTCTTACTACACTGCTTGAATTTAAGCGATCAAGAACACTTTCTTTAAGTACGGCAAATAACCAGATAAATGAAATAAACAGTAAGGAAATAGTTTTTGGTGCAGGGTACAGATTTAATCAGGTGCAGATCATCATCAATCAAAAAGAATATAAAAGCGATCTGAATGTTAGAACAGAGATAAGTGTGCGTGATAACCGGACTGTAATTAGAAAGTTGTCTGAAGACAGTGATCAGATCACTGCAGGGCAAAGGATTATAACCCTTAAAACAACCCTTGATTATGTCTTATCCGACAGGTTTAATCTCCAGTTCTTCTATGACCAGAGAATTAACAACCCCTTTGTCTCCTTATCATATCCCACTTCAAACACCAATGTTGGATTCAGTGTAAGATTTACCCTTGCACAATAAATAGTATGATTGATAACCTTTAAGCCATTACTACTGGAATGGTAATTATGCGTTCCTTATTAGCATTGAAATTCAACAATACCTGGTCACCTTATAAACACTAATTGTTCTCGTGAAGTCCATGTAGCTGAAGGTGTTCTAAATTCTATCAGAAAAATACCTTGTATATTACTTAAGTTAAAAACAAATTTTTTTTCGTTTGAAAATTATTACATTTACATGATCGTAAAAAAACTCATACTAAATCAATAAATCATGAATTTTCCAGGTAGTTTAAAATACACCAGGGAACACGAATGGATCAAAGTCATTGGATCCGAAGCTTTGGTGGGCATTACCGAATTTGCATCAAATGAACTTGGGGATATTGTTTTTGTTGAAATCGAAACTGTAGGTGAAAACCTTAAGAAGGGAGATATTTTTGGTACTATTGAAGCGGTGAAAACGGTTTCAGATTTGTTTTTGCCTATTTCTGGAGAAATTCTTTCAATAAATCCAATACTGGAATCAACACCCGAGATTGTTAACAAGGATCCTTATGGAGAAGGATGGCTGATCAAAATAAAAATCGAAAATCTATCTGAGCTTGATGATTTGCTTACTGCAGATGATTACATTGCCATGGTTGAGTAAAAATAAACAAGGACGAGATGATGTTAGAAAGCTCTCATTCTATCTCTTGCTCGTCCTTCTTCAATCTTCCCTTTTAAAGTTTCTTTTTTATTTCAGTTTCAGTGTATGCTTCGATGAAGTCCCCCACCTTAATGTCATTAAAATTTTCAATATTTAGGCCACATTCAAGTCCGTTTACCACTTCTTTTACATCATCTTTAAACCTTTTAAGGGAACCAAGCTCCCCGGTATAAATTACAATCCCTTCTCTGATAACTCTAACTTTACTGCTACGGTTTATCTTCCCCTCTTTAACAATACAACCCGCAATGGTACCTGTTTTAGTTATCTTGAAGACCTCCTTGATTTCAAGTGTCGCGGTAATATCCTCTTTTATTTCGGGGGATAACATTCCCTCCATTGCTGCTCTCAATTCTTCTATTGCATCATAGATAATGGAATATAATCTTATATCAATTTGCTCCTTCTCAGCAAGTTTCCTCGCACTCAGTGAGGGTCTTACTTGAAATCCAATGATGACTGCATCTGAAGCAGCTGCAAGAAGGACATCAGATTCAGAAATCTGGCCTACTGCCTTATGTTTAATATTTACCTGAATTTCTTGTGTAGAAAGTTTTAACAGAGAATCACTCAATGCCTCAACTGAACCATCAACATCTCCTTTGACAATAACATTAAGTTCTTTAAAGTTTCCAATAGCAATCCTTCGGCCGATTTCTTCCAGCGTGATATGCTTCATAGTACGTAATTCCTGTTCGCGTTGCAATTGTTCTCGTTTAGATGCTATGTCCTTTGCCTCGCGGTCAGATTCAATCACGTTGAACCTGTCACCAGCCTGTGGTGCCCCATTCAATCCAAGTATCAGAACCGGAGTAGCAGGTCCTGCAGTATCGGTTCGCAAACCTCTTTCATTATACATCGCCTTGATGTGTCCATAATGACTGCCAGCAAGGACAATATCTCCAATTTCAAGTGTCCCATTCTCAACAAGAATGGTTGAAACATATCCCCGGCCTTTATCAAGTGTTGATTCAATCACTGTCCCAATCGCCTTTTTAGATGGATTTGCCCTAAGATCGAGTAATTCTGCTTCAAGTAACACTTTTTCAAGAAGTTCCTCAATCTTTATCCCATTTTTAGCTGAAATTTCCTGTGATTGATATTTACCTCCCCAGTCCTCAACCATATAATTCATATTTGCCAGTTCTTCCTTTATTTTTTCCGGATTAGCCGTGGGCTTATCAATTTTATTGATCGCGAAAACAATAGGTACCCCTGCGGCACTGGCATGGTTAATTGCTTCAACGGTTTGTGGCATGACCCCATCATCCGCGGCAACTACTATAATTGCTACATCAGTTACCTGTGCTCCCCTGGCCCGCATGGCTGTAAAAGCTTCATGTCCAGGAGTGTCCAGGAAGGTAATTTTTCGCCCATCATCAAGTTCTACACTATAGGCACCAATATGTTGTGTTATACCTCCTGCTTCCCCGGCAATAACATTCGCATGACGTATATAATCAAGCAACTTGGTTTTCCCGTGGTCTACATGTCCCATTACAGTTACAATAGGAGGACGCGGACTTAATAATTCGGGAGAGTCTTCTTCTTCCTCAATAGTCTCCTGCAAGTCAACGGTGATAAATTCTACCTTGTAATTATATTCGTCTGCTACGATAGAAATTGTTTCAGCATCAAGTCGTTGATTAATCGATACAAATAAACCAAGGTTCATGCATGTCTGGATAACTTCGTTTACCTGGACTTCCATCAATTTAGCCAGTTCACTCACAGATACAAACTCTGTCAGTTTCAAAAAATGCTTGTCTACTTCTGCTTTTTCATGCTCAGCGAGCATCTTTTGCTGAAATGCATCCCTTTTATCCCTCCTGTGTTTAGACCCTTTGGATTTACCTTTTGTGGTTAGCTTAGCCAGTGTATCTTTAATCTGCTTCTGTACATCTTCTTCATTTACTTCAGGACGATGTAGTTTCCTTTTCTTCTTTCCTTTTCTGGCCTGGGTTTCCTGCTCACCCACCGGAGTCCTGGCTGATTTTAATCTTTCTTTCTTATCCTCTGCGAGATTTACTCTTTCCGTTTCTTTCCTGATTCTCTTTCTTTTTTTCTTTCTATCTATGGCCATGTCCTGATTACTTGTGGCAACAGGTTTTTTCTTGGCCTCTTTCTCTTTCTCTTTCGGTAGATTTATCTTTCCAACCACAATAGGTCCGATAAGCTTTTCAAACCTTGTTGGAATCATATTCTTCGCTTTATCATCACTAATCTCCTCCTGAGAATCAGGTATTGGAATTTCAATGCTTTCCACATCTTCAGTTACTTCGCTGGAAACTTTTTCCTCCTTAGGAATATCTAATTCCTTTGGCACTTCTGTTTCCCCGGGTATTTCTTCTTCCCTGGATACTTCTGGTGCTTTTTCTTCGGTAGGTTCAACAGTTTTTTCTTTTTCTGCTTTTCTGGAAGGTTTTGGTTTTGATTTAGTCTTAGTTGTTTCAAGATCTATCTTACCAACAACTTTTACTGCCGGTTTCTCTTTCAAGGGTTTTTCCAGCTCTTTTTCTTTGATTTCTCCCTTGGCCTCTACCTTATCTTCTTCTTTTATGTCAGCATCTTCTTCTTTTATGTCAGCCTTTAAAGGAACTTTTTCTTCTGCTTTTTCAACAGGGATATCCTTTTTCTTTTTTCCCGGAATTTCACCCAGTTCAACTTTCCCGACGATTTTAATATCAATAATTTTTTCCTCTTCTTCTTTAAAGATTTTTTCTTTCTTGGATGAAGTCCCATCTTTAATTAACAGCTCTTCTTCTTCTTCAGGTTCTGCAACAGGTGGAATGTCTTCGATTGAAATAGATTCTTTTTTGTCTCTGAGGTTTTTAAGACTGAAACTTTCCGATTTCTTTTTTTCGTTCAAATCAGAACTATACTCTTGAACAATTAATGCATATTGGTCATCTGTAATTTTAGTGTTGGGATTGGAGTCAATATTATGACCTTTCTTATGCAGAAATTCCACAATAGTTGCAATTCCAACGTTATACTCCCTTGCAATCTTACTAAGTCTTGTTGCTTTACTATCTGACATATATTGAACTTAAGTTCCTGATTCCATACAGAATCCGCAAAATTAAAACTAATCCTTTTTATTATTCAAATTCAGACTTTAAAATTTTCAGCACTTCTTTGATCGTTTCCTCTTCAAGATCAGTACGACTAATCAGATCCTGAGTTGTTAATTCAAGTACGGCTTTGGCCGTATCACAACCAATACCTTTTAATTCATCAATGATCCAGCCATCAATTTCATCTGCAAATTCATCCAGGTTGACATCCTCATCATCCTCAATACCTGTTTCCCTGTAAACATCAATTTCATATCCGGTAAGCTGGCTGGCAAGACGTATATTCAAACCTCCCTTACCAATGGCTAAAGAAACTTCCTTAGGTTGCAGGTATACCTCTGCACGCTTTTCGTCTTCCTGTAATTTAATATTACTTATTTTTGCCGGGCTGAGTGCTCTTTGAATATAAAGCTGATTATTTGTTGTATAGTTTATTACATCAATATTTTCGTTTTTAAGCTCTCTTACTATTCCGTGAATTCTTGATCCTTTCATTCCAACACAAGCTCCAACAGGATCAATTCTTTCATCATAGGATTCGACAGCAACTTTAGCTCTCTCACCAGGTACTCTTACAATATTTTTGATTGTTATTAATCCATCAAAAATCTCAGGAACTTCAAGTTCAAAGAGCCGTTCAAGAAATACTGGTGATGTTCGCGAAAGAACAATTAATGGATTATTATTTCTCATCTCTACCTTAATCACTACTGCGCGGATAGTGTCCCCTTTGCGAAAATAGTCGGACGGAATCTGTTCGTTTTTAGGCAGTATCAGCTCATTTCCTTCATCATCAAGCACCAGAATTTCACGTTTCCAAACTTGATAAATTTCTCCTGTGACAATTTCACCTATCCTGTCCTTATATTTATTATAAATGTTATTTTTTTCCAACTCAAGTATCCTGGCTGTAAGATTCTGACGTAGCGCCAGAATAGCTCTTCTTCCGAAATCGATAAGTTTTACTTCATCCGTAACATCCTCCCCTACTTCAAAATCCTCATCGATAAGTTTTGCCTTTGAAAGTGGGATTTCAAAATTCGGATCCTGGAAATTTTCATCTTCAACAACTTTCCTGTTTCGCCAAATCTCAAAATCTCCCTTATCGATATTGATAATTATATCGAAATTTTCATCTGATCCATAATTTTTAACCATCATGCTCCGAAAAACATCTTCAAGGACACTCATCATAGTGACCCGATCAATGTTTTTTAATTCCTTAAATTCTGCAAAGGTGTCAATTAAACTTACATTTTCCATTTTTCGTGTACTTCTTTATTTAAAAGAAATGATACTTTTTGTACTTTTTATTGTACTGCACTCCAAGATAATTTTTTCAGATATAAGTCTTTTCTTTTTTTTATCCAAAATATCCTTTTTCAATACCTCGATCACTAATTCCTGTCCCGTGTAATCTAATAGTTTACCAATAAGCTTATTACCGTTTTTAAGAATTACTTCAATATCTTTCCCAAGATTCTTGCTATATTGTTCTTTCACTTTCAATGGAGAACCTAATCCTGGTGAGGAAACTACAAGATCATAATCCTCAATATCCCTGCTTATGACTTCATTCAGGTAATGATTAACATCAGCACATTCGCTTATACTAATACCTTCAGGTGTATCTAAATGAACCAGGATTGTATTTCCAGGTCCTACATTGACATCAACCAGGAAAATTCCGGTACCTTTTATTTTTTTAAGTACCAGAGACCTTATATGTTCTGGTATGATCATTTTTCAAATTAATAAAATAGGGGACTTTTGTCCCCTAATCCTGCAATTATCTCTACAATTCGGCTGCAAAAGTACAAAAAAAGATTACATGAACAAAATTTTATAAGAAAAAATAATCATTATAAATATAATCTTCTGATCACACATTCCTCTTCCCAGGGCTTGAGTTAATCAATTTTGTCAATTCAATTATTGAAGTTAAATTTATCGTTTAATCCTTTAAATAATTGTATTCATTTGAACACACCTCCTCTCAATAAAAGTAAAATCATAAATGATCCTGTATTTGGCTTTATAAGTATTCCTTATGAAATTGTTTTTGATATATTAGAACATCCTTATTTCCAGCGATTGAGAAGAATTAAACAACTCGGCCTCACTCACTTTGTCTATCCAGGAGCAAATCATACTCGATTTCAGCATGCACTCGGGGCTACACACCTTATGGAATCTGCAATCCAGGTTATCAGGGCAAAAGGAATTGAAATCACAAATGAGGAAGCAGAAGCTGTAACTATAGCCATTTTACTGCATGATATTGGACATGGTCCTTTTTCTCATGCACTCGAAAGAAGCATTATTGAAAAAGTAAATCATGAAGAAATTTCCCTGCTCTTTATGAAAAGGCTTAATGAAATCTTTAAAGGTAGACTTTATTTAGCTATCCGGATCTTTCAAAATCAATATCCAAAAAAATTTCTTCACCAGCTTGTTGCAAGCCAGCTTGATATGGATCGCCTCGACTACTTGCGTCGCGATAGTTTCTTCACAGGTGTCACCGAAGGAGTCATTGGCTCTGACAGGATCATTAAAATGCTTAATGTAAAAAATGATCAATTGGTAATCGATATAAAAGGAATTTATTCCATTGAAAAATTTCTCGTATCCCGCCGGTTAATGTATTGGCAGGTCTATTTTCACAAAACGGTTATATCTGCTGAAAATCTGCTCCTTATGATGCTAAAAAGGGCAAAATTCCTGGCTGAAAATGGGACTAAATTATTTGCACCACCTTCCCTTTCTTTTTTTCTTGAAAACAAAATTACCGGTAAAGATTTTTATTCCGAATCACCTTATAATATTGTGGACATTTTCAGTCAGCTCGATGATTCCGATATTATGACTTCAGCAAAGGTTTGGACAGGGCACAAAGATAAAATTCTTTCAATTCTATCAGATTTTCTTGTGAACAGGAAACTTTTCAGGATTGAAATTAAAAATAAACCGTTTGATATTCACAGGATTGATAAGTTAAAGAATATTATTGCTGGGCAATACAATATTGATTATCCTGATACAGATTATTTTGCTCCTCAAGGTACCATCAGTAATTATGCCTATAACTCCCTTGATGATAACATTAAAATAATGCTTAAAAACGGTGAATGTCTCGATATTTCTGAAGCTTCAGATATGTTAAATCCTGCAGTATTATCAAGAACAATTAAAAAACATTTTTTGTGTTATCCCAAAGGAATTGAAGTACCATATTGAATAATGTATTAGTTTTGTTGGGATCTTTATCTTGTTTGCTTAAAGTTTATGAACCATACTTTAAGCTCCGGATTTATAATTGAAAAAAGATATTAAATAGTAATTCTAAAAATTTATTTTATGAAATTTAAAGCTAAAATAATTGCTGAATTTCTTAAGGGACAGATCGAAGGTGACCCGGAAATTGAAGTAACAAATATTTCTAAAATTGAAGAAGGAACACCTGGTACAATTTCATTTCTATCTAACCCAAAGTATGAAAGATTTATTTATGATACAAGGGCTTCCATTGTGCTGGTTAATCATGATTTTAAACCTGTAAAATCAGTTTCAGCCACTCTTATCCGTGTTAACAATGCTTACGATTCATTTGCCTCCCTGCTTGACCTTTATCAACAGTCGAAGCCGAAGAAAACAGGGATTCATAAGTCAGCCAGCATCCATGAAAATGTAAAATTGGGAGAGAATATTTACATAGGTGACTATACCGTAGTTGAAGAAAACGTAGTTATTGGCAATGACGTGAGAGTATATCCACAGGTATATATCGCTGAAAATGTAACCATTGGTGATAACACAACGATTTATCCAGGTGTTAAAATTTACGAGGGTTGCCGGATCGGGAAAAACTGTGTTTTGCATGCCGGAGTAATTATCGGTGCTGATGGCTTTGGTTTTGCCCCTCAAACCGATAAGAATTACCGGAAAATTCCACAGATAGGAATTGTGATTCTCGAAGATGACGTTGAAATAGGCGCAAATTCCTGTGTTGACCGTGCCACAATAGGAGCAACAATAATTCACCGGGGAGTGAAACTCGATAACCTCATTCAGATAGGCCATAACGTTGAAGTGGGAGAAAATACCGTTATGGCAGCTCAGACCGGGATTGCAGGCTCAACAAAAATTGGCAAGAACTGCATGTTTGCTGCCCAGGTCGGAATTATTGGTCACCTGACTATTGGTGATAATGTTAAAATCGGAGGTCAGTCCGGAATTATCAAAGATGCAAAGGACGGAGAAATACTCCAGGGTTCACCTGGATTTTCTTATAAAGAATTCTGGAAATCTTATGCTGTTTTTTCTAAACTACCTGAGATCAGACATCAGGTGATGAAAATGGAACAAGAAATTAAAAATATAAATGAAAAAAATAATTCGAACATTAAACAATAATCATCCCGTAAGTCCCTAATATTAGGCGTTTTATTTCGAATGAAATAATTATCCCACTGCAATTAATTGTTTTTTTGTATATTGCGGAATTCCATAACATAGGTTTATCTTTTATAAAGAAATGGCAGAAAAACAAAAGACGATTCTTAAATCTGTATCATTAAAAGGGAAAGGTTTACATTCAGGTATTGAAGTCGAACTAACTCTTAATCCCGCCCCACCAAATCACGGATTAGTTTTTAAAAGAACCGACCTTCCAACTCAGCCTCTTATTCGCGCACTGGCAGAAAATGTTTCAGATGCATCTCGAGGCACATCGCTGGAAGAAAATGGGGGTAAAGTAATAACCATCGAACATTGTCTTGCAGCCTGTGTTGGAATGGAACTAGACAATGTTTTAATTGAGATGAATGGTTTAGAAGCCCCTATACTTGACGGGAGTTCCAGACTATATGTAGAAGCCATCGAAAAAGCCGGTATTGAAGAGCAGGATGCCGAAAAATTGTACTTTACTCCGAGTGAGAGAATTGATTACTATGACGAAAAGAATGGTACTCATATCATCGCTTATCCTGATGAAGAACTTTCCATAAATGTTCTAATCGATTACAACTCTAAAGTACTTGGTAATCAATATGCTACGCTTGATGACCTGAAAAAGTTCAAGACAGAGATTGCCCCTTCCCGTACATTTGTTTTTCTCCATGAACTTGAAATGCTGGCGAAACATAATATGATTAAAGGAGGTGATCTTGATAATGCCATTGTTTTGATGGATCGCCAGGTTACACAGGAAGAACTCGACAGGTTGGCAGAATTATTTCACAAACCTACAATGCAGGTTAAACCAGAGGGAGTTTTAAACAATATTGACCTTCATTTTCCAAACGAACCGGCACGGCATAAATTACTTGACATGATGGGTGATTTATCACTAATCGGAATGCCTTTTAAAGGGAAAATAATAGCTACCCGTCCTGGTCATCATGCCAACACTGAATTTGCCAGGATATTAAGGCAAATGGCAAAAAAGGACAAGTCTAAAAAAAATGTACCAAAATACAACCCGAATGAAGAAGCCGTTGTTGATATTAATGAAATACAAAAAATACTGCCTCATCGTCCTCCTTTCCTTTTAGTTGATAAAATCATTTACAAGGATGAAAAAACGGTAATAGGAATTAAAAATGTTACCATGAATGAACCTTTTTTTATTGGGCATTTCCCTGGAGAACCTGTTATGCCAGGTGTTTTGCAGGTTGAGGCTATGGCTCAGGCTGGAGGAATCCTGGTGCTTAATACGGTACCGGATCCTGAAAATTATCTTACTTTCTTTCTTCGAATCGACAAGGTCCGGTTTAAAAGAAAAGTTGTGCCAGGTGATACACTTATCCTGAAAATGACTCTTCTTGAACCAATTCGTCGTGGAATTGCCATCATGTTTGGCGAAGGATATGTTGGAGATAACCTAGCCATCGAAGGTGAACTTATGGCTCAGATTGTTAAAGCAAAATAACATGAATAAACCACTCGCTAATATTCACTCTGATGCCAAGATTGGCGGGAATGTTATTATTGAGCCCTTTGCCACAATTTACGCAGATGTTGTTATTGGCGACGGCACGTGGATTGGTCCGAATGCTGTAATCATGGATGGTGCGCGCATCGGAAAGAACTGTAAAATACATCCAGGAGCCATTATAGCCGGAATACCCCAGGATATGAAATTTATCGGGGAAATCTCCACCGCCGAAATTGGTGATAATACAAATATCCGTGAATTTGTTACGGTACACAGGGGGACGAAGTCAAAAGAAAAAACCATCATCGGTAATAATTGCCTTATTATGGCCTATGCACATGTAGCTCATGATTCAGTGATCGGAAATCATTGCATTATGGGTAGTTATACCGGGTTGGCAGGAGAGGTTGAAATTGATGAATATGCCATTATTAGCGGAGGAAGCCTTGTTCATCAGTTCGTCCGGATCGGTTCACATGTTATGATCCAGGGTGGAAGTAAAGTATCCAAGGACGTTCCACCATATGCCATGGCAGGGAGGGACCCACTTAAATATACAGGTATTAATTCAGTCGGATTAAGAAGGAGAGGATTTTCAAACAAGGCAATAAACCAAATACTCGATATTTATAGAATTATTTATCAACAAGGAATGAATGTATCTCAATCTCTTGATTTTATTGAAGCAAATGTGGATGTCTCCCCTGAACGAGATGTTATTCTTAATTTTATTAAAAATTCAAAACGTGGAATAATCCGCAGCATCATAATTGGTGCAGATTATGAAGAATAATTTCTATGAATAACTTATTCTGTTTATCTTTTCTGGAATTTTTGGTCCCTCTTCCATTGTTCATCTAAGGCATCCCAACCCTGTGCCCTCAGTTGAACCAGGGCGCCTTCTTCTGTTACCATGTATGCGTTCTCACTTTTATCAGTTATACTCCCAATGATCTTTATCTCTTTTATATTTGATACCTTGTCATAGTTAACAAGTGGTACTGTAAAAAGTAATTCATAATCTTCTCCCCCATGTAGTGCACAAATTATTGGTTCCATTTCAAATTCAGCAGCCATTGCAACAGCCTCAGGATCAATAGGTATTTTTTCCTGATATATTCTGCATCCAACATCTGAATTTTTACAAATATGCAGGATTTCTGAGGATAATCCGTCAGAAATATCTATCATGGAGCTGGGTTTGATTCCATTTTTTTTCAGAAGTGAAATGATATCCGCTCTTGGTTCAGGCTTTAACTGGCGCTCAAGCAAGTAATCTTTCCCTCCAAAATCAGGTTTGAATGAAGAATCCTTTTCAAAAAGGGACTTCTCCCTTTCCAGCAACTGTAGTCCCAAATATGCTGCTCCAAGATTCCCACTTACACAAATTAAATCATGGACTCCGGCTCCTCTTCTGTAAACGATATCTTCTTTCTTTACCCTTCCCAGCGCAGTAATACTTATGGTCATACCTGTCAGTGAAGAGCTCGTGTCACCACCAACAAGGTCGATATTGTATTTTTCGCAGGCAAGATGAATGCCCGAGTATAATTCCTCAAGCGCTTCGAGTGAGAATTTCCCTGATACGGCAATTGAAACTGTAATTTGCTCCGGGATGGCATTCATGGCATAAACATCCGACAAATTTACAATAATAGCTTTATAGCCTAAATGTTTCAGTGGAGTATACATAAGGTTAAAATGGATTCCTTCGGATAATAGATCAGTAGTAACGATAAGGTATTCTTCCCCAATATCAATAACTGCTGCATCATCACCAACACCTTTAATAGAAGACGGATGTTTTAGTAAAAACCTGGATGTTAACCTTTCAATGAGCCCAAATTCTCCGATTTCCGATAGTGGGGTAGCTTGTTTCTTTTTCACAAGTTTATTTATTTGACGTTACGAAATTAGAAGTTTTAAAGGAAATTATCAGCATAATATATATCTCTTTTGATATAAAAGGATTGATGCATCTATTTCAGCATGAAACCTTCTCTATCCGTTCCGAATTTAATAATTGGCTCTTCACTTGTTGAAACACAAAATTTAACTCTCCATTTTTCTTATATCAACTTTATATATTTCCTTGATTTTAAGACACTTTTATTCGGGTCTGCCCTAGAGTTGAAGCATATTTACAAACCAAAGAAATGATTTCGGGATTATTACACAACGTTTTTTCTTTTCTTACGTTTAATACGCAGTAACCAAAATCTATTTAACAATGATTACAAGATCAAGATTAATAGCTCTGACAGGAGTTTTAACGATTTTTTCTCTTATGGTGATTTACTCCTGTAAAAAAGATAAGGACGAACCGGTTTCAACCCCTGACCTACCTCCATCAGAATCGATTTTGATGGATTTTTCAGCCTTTTCAAATCCAAATGATACTCTTGACCTCAAAAAAGCATCAGAACTTTTGAATGGTTTCTTGTATACGAATTGGGGCCACTCCTATAGTACTGTAGTTTTCTGGAATTCACTTGCTACGGCTTCACTTGCAATTCCAACCGCATGTTATTTAAAAATTCTTGAAAATAATCCAGTATATAAAGGTGATAATACCTGGGAATGGACTGCCAGTTATACTGGAATCAACGCAACATATGATGCCAAACTGGTTTGTAAAAGGATATCCAATGTAGAATTTTTGGCTGAAATGTATATTTCCAAGTCAGGAATGCTGCAGTTCACAGATTTTAAGTGGTTTGAAGGAATCATAAGATATGACAGGACTCATGCAATATGGACAGTTTATGAAAGTCCGGACAATCCAGAAGATCAGCTTTTTGACATTGAATGGAACAAAAACTGGGAAAATAATACAGGTGACATAAAATATTTATATGTCAAAACAGGCTTAGATATTACTGGAAGTTTTATTGATTATAAAGTCACTTCCGATCCGATACTGGACGCCAGCTATACCGTCTCCTTTGCCGGGGATTCAACATATATAGAATGGAATAGGGCCCTACATAACGGACATGTTAAAGATTACCAGCACTTCGGTGATTATGAATGGCACTGCTGGAATGATTTGTTACAGAATACTGATTGTCCACAATAATTGATTTTCTTCTCTAATTCTTTTTTAATGTCATTGTCTTTTGAAAAGAGA
>CAZKMG010000056.1:0-14669 GCA_964553465.1 uncultured Bacteroidaceae bacterium | reverse complement strand
AATTAAAATATTATGAGGAAATTATTAACTATTATAATTTTTCTGGCAACTATTGCTCAGTTACTTACAGCACAAAACAAAATTTTTCCTAAATCCCCATCTGCATGGGTCAACGATTATGCTGGAATACTTACCAGTGAAGAGGCTAATCGTCTGAATACCAAGTTAGGAAATTATGAAGATACTACCAGTACTCAGATTTTCATTGTTACACTCGATGAAACCCAGGGTGCAGAAATTTCTGCTCTGGCAGCAGAAATCGGGCAAACATGGGGGGTCGGGCAAAAAGGTAAGGAAAATGGTTTAGTGATACTTATTTATCCCAATGAAAGAAAAATTTTCATTGCAACCGGGTACGGTCTCGAAGAATATATCCCTGATGCTATTGCTAACAGGATTATTGATAAAGAGATTACACCCGATTTTAAGAACAGGAAATATTACACTGGTCTTGATAAAGCAACAGATGTCATGATGGGTCTTTTATCTGGTAAATTCACAGCAGACCAGTATAGGAAAAAGGGGGCAAATGATGAAGCACCATTTGCAGGAATATTTTTCCTTATCATACTTTTTTATATAATTTTCAGGTCAAGATCGGGAAGATATAAGAGTATGGGCAGAAATATTCCTTTCTGGATTGCCCTGGGCATGCTGAGTGGATCCAGGCATACCCACAGTGGCAGTTTTGGTGGCTTTAGCTCGGGATCAGGTGGATTTGGTGGATTCTCCGGTGGTGGTGGTGGAAGTTTTGGTGGTGGTGGTGCAGGTGGTTCGTGGTAAAATTGATTGAAGAGTAGATTAGCAAAATAGCATTATTATAGGTTATTCAATTGACTGTCTGGCTAATAGACATTATGAGACTTATTTATTCTATATTAATTACTGCAATCAGTGAAATTTCAGTCATTGCAATGCCGGGCGATACCAGCCGATTAAATCTTATCTTTGCCGGTGATTTAATGGGACATGATGAACAGATTTCCTCAGCCTGGAACGAGGTTTCACAAACTTATAATTATGACACTTGTTTTAGTGTGATCAGGGACTATATCAGTTCTGCTGATATCGCTTTTCTAAACCTTGAAGTAACCCTTGCCGGCCCTCCATTCAAAGGATATCCACAATTTTCAAGTCCTGATGAACTTGCTGTGGCAGCCAAGAATGCCGGATTCGATGTTTTTATTACTTCCAATAACCATGCTATTGACCGGGGTAAAAATGGGCTTGAAAGGACTATTATGGTACTTGATAGTATCGGCATTATTCATACCGGTACCTTTATGAATAAATATCAACGGGATGCTAAATATCCACTAATACTGGAGAAGAATAATATTCGTCTTGCCATACTGAATTATACCTATGCTACAAATGGCTTGAAAGTCACTGAACCTAATATTGTAAATTATATAGACACTTTAATTATTAGCAATGATCTTGAAAAAGCCAGGTCTGCAAATCCTGATTTTATTATCGTTACAATTCACTGGGGTATCGAGTATCAAAGGAATGAAAATTCAGAACAAGCTGGTTTGGCTGACTTTATTTTTAAACATGGGGCAGATATGATTATCGGCTCTCACCCGCACGTAATTCAACCTATAAAAAAGTATTATCCCGAAAAATATGATTCATCCCAGAATAAAATTGTTGTCTTTAGTCTTGGTAATTTTATTTCAAACCAGAGGGAAAGATACCGAAATGGGGGTCTTATTTTTAACTTTTCCCTTGAGAAAACTGACATAACAAGAGTGTCACAGTCTTCTGTATACCCCGTCTATGTTCATAAACCTTATTCCGGGAAATGGGCAAAATATTTTGTGCTTATCCCTGTTAATGATTTTGATAAAATGGTAGAAAAATTCAGTATGAGCCCGGAAGTAAAAGAGAGTTATAAAACTTTCAAAGAGGATTCTGAAACACTTTTAAAGGAAAGTAAATGGTAGAAATATTATTAAACTTTAAGGTGTATGGTTTAACTATAGTTAATATGTAATCAATAAAAATTGTCAATTACTACCATGAGAATATATTCAATTCGGGGAAGTAAAAATTTTATAAAATACTCTGAAAGAACATGTCACAATTAAGGAAGTTTCTGAAAGGCAATATTTATCTGATCATTGCTTTTCGAATCTTTGGGATATACTTTTTTTATACTTTATGCCGGCTGGTCTTTTATATTTATAACCACAGTCATTTCATGGGACTCAATTTTTCAGAATTGATTACCATTTTTACCGGAGGATTGCTATTCGACACGTCAGCTATAGTTTACAGTAATATTCTCTATTTGGTTTTATTCCTGCTTCCCTTTAAATTTCGTCATAACAGGTACTATCAGGGAGTATTGATGTACATATTTTTCCTGACAAACGGGATCGCTTTATTTTCAAACCTTGCCGATACTGCATATTATGAATTTGTCTTACAACGCACTACCCTGGATATTTTTGACCAGTTCAGGAATGAAGAAAATATGGGATCTTTATCGATAAGATTCATGGTTGAATACTGGTATCTCCTGCTTTTCTGGGCAGCACTCATGTTCTGCATGATTTATTGCTATAAAAGTATCAGGATAAAAAAACAAAAAATAAAATCTGACCTCTGGTATTACTTTTCCAGTACGATGATGTTTTTTTTGGGCGGATTACTAATAATAGGGGGAGCACGAGGTGGTTTTAAGCAATTTGCCCAACCGATCACTATGAGTAATGCCTGGTCATATGTAAAAGATCCTAATGATGCTGCACTGGTTCTCAACACTCCGTTTACACTTATGCATTCTATTGAAAAACGGGGTTTTGACCGGGTAAGCTATTTCTCATCGGAGAAAGAACTGGACCAGATATTTACACCTTTACAAAGATCCGGTGAACAACCAGAAAGAAAAGAAAATGTCGTGGTACTAATTATAGAAAGTCTTAATAAGGAGTTTATCGGTTGTTTGAATAAAGACCTTGAGGGGGGAACATATAAAGGCTATACACCTTTCCTGGATTCCTTAATCGGAGTGAGCAGAGTTTATATGCATTCCTATGCAAACGGCAGGAAATCGATAGATATTCTACCTTCCTTATTTTGTAGTATTCCGCGTATTGGGTTGCCATTTGTGCTGATGACTCCATATTACAGGAATAAACTCAACAGCCTTCCCGGATTGCTTAAGGAAATGAATTATAAATCAGCCTTTTTTCATGGGGCTCCCAATGGTTCATTTGGTTTTGAGTCATTTACCAACATCATTGGATTTGATGAATACTATGGAATGGATGAATACAATAAAGACGAGGATTATGATGGCACATGGGGTATTTGGGATGAAGAATTTATGCAGTACTTTGCACAAACAATCAATACCTTTTCAACACCTTTTATGGCCGCTTTATTTTCAGTTTCATCACACCACCCTTTTTTGATCCCTGAAAGATATAATGATAAGTTTAAAAAAACTGATTTTCCTTTGGAGCAATGCATTCAATATACTGATTATTCTTTAAAACGCTTTTTCAATACTGCATCCAGGATGCCATGGTTCAATAATACTTTATTTATTATTACCGCTGATCATGTTTCTAAAAACCAACGTCCTGAATTTATGAACGAAATTGGATATTTTTCAGTGCCAATAATTTTCTTTAAACCGGGTAATAAACTTTCAGGAATTGATTCAATAACCAATGCTCAACAAATTGATATAATGCCATCGGTATTGAGTTACCTCGGATATAAAAAGGATTATATAGCCTTTGGTAAAAATCTCTTTGGAAAGACAGGGAATAACTTTGCTTTTAATTACCTGAATGAAACCTATCGATTATTTCTTGATGATTATCTCTTGATATTTGATGGAAGCAAAACCCGTGCTCTTTATAAGTTGAAAAATTACCGCCAGCTAAGTGAAAATATACTGCAAAATAATCAAGTAAGGAGGGACAGCATGGAACGATTTGTTAAAGCTTTCATCCAGCAGTATGTTAACCGGATGATTGATAATCGGTTATATATTGAAAATCAAGAGCTTACAATGAATCAAGCCCATTAAAAAGAATGGTTCTTACCAAGGTTATTTCCTATCTTAAATTTCAGGATGGATTATCAAATGGGAAATCCAGGAATAACAAACTTGCATCTTTGTAGTGAAACACATCACAACTATTCACTCTTACTAATTTCATCATCTACAAGTATGCGTCCGCAATACTCACAAACAATAATCTTCTTCCTCGATTTAATATCCAGTTGACGTTGTGGTGGAATTTTATTAAAGCAACCCCCGCATGCATCCCTTTCAATTGACACGACGGCAAGACCATTTCTGGCATTGCCCCGAATCCGGTTATAAGCAGTTAATAATCGTGGTTCAATGATTTTTTGTATTTCAACAGACTTATACAGAAGCTGTTCTTCCTCTTTCTTAGTATCAGAGATAATTTCTTCCAATTCATTCTTCTTACTCTGATGATCACTTTCCTTTTCCTCAAGAATTTCTTTTGCTTCTGTTATCTGCTCATTTTTTAGTTTCAACTCATTTGTAAATTCAAATATTTTTTTCTTGGCAAGTTCAATTTCGAGTGATTGAAATTCGATCTCTTTGGATAAAGAATCAAATTCACGATTATTACGTACATTATTCTGCTGGTCCTGGTATTTTTTAATTAATGTTTCAGAATTTAAAATATCTGTTTTTTTGGCTGCAATATTCTGATCCATGATCTTCACTTCTTCATCATAGTTCTTAAGACGTGTTTCCAATCCAGCAATTTCATCTTCAAGATCTTGAACTTCCAGCGGTAATTCTCCTCGGAGTATTTTTATTTTATCTGTTTCAGTATCTACCTGTTGTAACTCGAATAGAGCGCGCAATTTTGCTTCAACAGATATTTCAAGGGTTTCCTCAATTTTTGTTTTCGCCACAGCTATATTATTATAAGTAATTAATTGGATTTGTATTTACTTTTGACAAATGAAATGCAAATTTAGGGAAATTTTTGGTAAGTAATTCATAAAAGAACTCTTTTGTAAATTGTTCACTTTCATAATGACCAACATCCGCCACCAGAATTTTATCTTCTGTTTCAAAAAACTGGTGATATTTAAAATCTCCTGTTATAAAGATATCAGCTCCTGATGCAATGGCTTCTTTTAAAAAATAGCTACCGCTGCCACCACACAAAGCAACCTTTTTAATATCCCTGCCCAATAATCTGGTATGTCGAATACATCCACATTTAAAAATAATCTTTACTTTTTCAAGAAACTTTTTTTCTTTCATTGCAACAGGAAGATCACCTGTCATTCCCATTCCCATTTTCTCAAATTTATTTTCCAAAGGATATATATCATAGGCCACCTCTTCATAGGGATGAGACCTGAGTAGTGATGCAATTATTTTATGCTTCAACACAGATGGGAATATGGTTTCCACCCTGACCTCCTTCTCAAAATGAAATTCTCCTTTTTTCCCGATAAATGGAGTTGTGTTTTCTGAGCCTCTGAAAGTACCTGTCCCCTCAACATTAAAGCTGCACATATCATAATTCCCGATTACTCCTGCTCCTGCGTCAAAAATACTCTGTCTTACCATATCATGGTGATCAGTTGGAACGAAAAACACAAGCTTGCAAAGAGAATTTTTAAGCGGTACCAGTATTTTAATATTTTTTAAATGAAGTTTCTCACACATCTTCATGCTTACACCATTAAATGAATTGTCCAAATTCGTATGTACAGATATGATGGCAATATCGTTTTTTATGGCTTTAATTATTACACGCTCGAAGAATGTCTTACCACTAATACTTTTCATTTCTCCGAAAATGACTGGATGATGCGAAATAATGAGATTAGCTCCCAAATTTATAGCTTCATCCACTACCTCTTCGGTAACATCAATACATAATAAGGATGCATTTATATCCATTTCGGGATTACCTGTCTGCAAACCTGAATTATCATAAGATTCCTGATACCCGAATGGAGCTAAACCATCGAACCAGGTAATTATTTCCTTTACCTTCATACATATAAAGATTGAAAACTTCGGAATTAAATCTAATTCTCCATGCTGCCACGAATATCAATCAGCATTTTTTTAATATTATTTAAAGATTGGACTATTTCAAAATTATGCATCGTATCATCCTTATTTTCTTTCATCTTCTTTTTTACACCTGAAAGAGTCATCCCTCTTTCTTTAACCAAATGAAAAATAATCTGAAAGTTCTCGATGTCTTCTTTAGTAAAAAGCCTGTTCCCCTTTTTGTTTTTTTTAGGTTTTATTATTTCAAATTCCTTCTCCCAAAACCGAATAAGTGAGGCATTAACATTAAACATACTTGATACTTCTCCAATCGTATAGTACAGCTTTTCGACTTTAGGTTCTTTGTAAGGCATGTTTAATATTTAAAACTTAAAAAACGCTATACAAAGTATAAAAAATCATTTTAAAAAACAATCAATTTCCATCTATTTCATGTTTAAGAATATTAAATTAAAGTATTAAGCTATAAGCATGTTTATAATTCTGCTTATTCCTTAGATTATTTGACCTGGTTTATTAAGTTCCCTTGTTTAACTATTTTATCCCGGATTCCCCAAAACAATATAAAAAACCATCCCTTGAAGCAATATAAATTCTTTTATCAAGCACTACAGGACTGGCTTCACATGAGACAGGGTAATAACAAAGTTTTTCAAATCTTTTTTCATTTGAATAATGAAAAAGATAAACGCCATCATATCCTGCAAAAATAAGCTTATCCTGAGTTATTACCGGGGAGGAAATTGATGGTCCAAGCCTGAATTTATCAATTAATACAGGTGATGAAAATTTCGACTTTCCGTCAGGCCCTGTTGAAAGAATCGTAGTATCAATGGTCCTGTGATCGACAATATAAAGATAACCGTCAAGGGCTGCAAAAGCTGCAAGGTGAATTGAATTTCTGTCTATATACTTGTCATTTATCCCGGCTGTTCCAATAACTCCCCCTTCCCAGCCAGCAAATAAAGTATCAGCAACCTCAAAGTACCAAACAACTGATTTATTTGGCTCTTTAGAAGGATTAAGTTTAAAAATCCCTCCCTTTCCGTTAATATACTGTTTTTCTACAGATACAATCAAGCAACTGTCAGAAGTTACAACTACGCTTCCATCCATATCTGATCCCGTAAAATAGTCCCAGTCAATCAATCTGGTAGAAAGGTTATATCCATATACATGTCCAGATCCAGATGCAACATAAATTCTATTACCAAGTAATGCCGGCGAAGACTCTGTAACCACATTATTTTTATGTGCGAGTATGTCCTCCTTTGTATAAAGTTTCTCCTCCTGGATAATCATTGGTTGATTCATACTATCTCTGAATGTTGCTTTGGACGGATCAGGATCAAATACAGTGAATATTCCATTTTCAAGTCCGATATATGCCGTATCATGATATACCAGAGCAGATCCGTCAACGTCACGACTATAGCTACCTGCCCATTTAACATTCAGACGCCACAACTCCATACCAGTAAAATAGGATATTGCCCTGAAACTGGGAATAAATTTTGAATCAAGGTAATTACCTACCCCTAACCTGCTACCTTGCAGGATTAATAAAGACTCCCCCCTGTTCCTCGCAAATGGATTTAAATAAAGCGTTCCGGTTCCCTTGACTACATCATCGAATTTATACTTCCATACTTCAGTTGCATCCCTGATATTTATCTTTCGAAGATAATGGTCATAAGATCCCTGAATAAGGAATGTGTCGTTTCCCTCCTTTACCAGTAAAGGTTGGCCTGTCCAACCGGCACCTGACCAGATCTTTGATCCGATTCTTCGGGAAATAACTGTTACACCTTTTCCGAGATTAAACTTCCATAATATATCCAATTTTGATGGGGATAAATTCCCATAATAATTACGTTCGACGTTTCCTCTGAATGTTCCTGTCAATATTTCAATTTCATCAAGACTGGTTGAAAGAGTATCTTGAGAAATAATTGGTTGATTAAAAATGAAAAAGGTTTCTATGACAAAAACTAAGATTTTGAGGAGAAAATAACTTTTCCTGATAATTAAATTTGTAAACAAATTTTATGGAATATTAACGGTATATTAATTAATATCGAAACTTGGATCTGAACTGGCATAGAGACTGATCATCTTATCATATTCCTCAGCTGAAAGATCGCTTGCATAGTAATTAAATGGATTTACCTTTCTACCATACACAATGATCTCATAATGAAGATGTGGACAAGTTGATAATCCGGTATTGCCAACAAGCCCGATTACATCCCCTCTTTTTACTTTATCACCCTTATTCACAAGGACTTTACTTAGATGACCATAAACAGTTTTATATCCAAAGCCATGATCAACGATAATTTTTATTCCATATCCACCTGAAGTATATTCCGCTACCATTATTGTGCCATCAGCAGGAGTAAAAATTCGAGTACCGGACGGACATGTAAGATCAATCCCCTCATGCATCTTAGGTATCTTAAGAATGGGATGAATCCTCATTCCAAAAGCTGATCCAAATCGGGTTAATTCTTTAATGCTGATAGGCTGAATTGATGGACGAGCAGCAAGTCGCTTTTCTTTATTTTTTGCCATTATAATAATATCATCAAACGATTTGGATTGAATAACCAGCTTCTTTGCAACTTTATCAATATCAGATGCGAGTTTTATGATAAAAGTCCGGTATTTTGAGTTGCTGTAAAGTTCGTTATAAGTGTTACCTCCAAAACCAGCATCCCTTAAAGAAGAAGGGAGGGGATCAACTTCAAAGTAAGTACGGTAAATATGATCATCATTATATTCAACATCTTTCAATGCTTGTTCATACTTTTTAATTTCACTATTTAATAGTTTCAGATTAATAAGTATACGCGATTGGTCCTCATTCATAGTGTTCAATTTAGGAGTTTCCATTATATCTCCTCCATAAAAAAGTAGAGAAACACTCAGGATTATGGTAACACTAAAAAAAGGCAATATCTGTAAAATTCTTTGCTTAAATGAATAACGAACTCTTTCAAATAAAAGAGTTTCCGGATTAAACTTGAATTTCGCTTTTGACATAAGGTTAAAAATACATAAAAAAATTAATCAATCAAATGATTGTCCCGTTTTGGAAGATATAAGAATTATCCTGTTATATTCTTCCGGACTTAATTCCAGAAAAAAATAATTCACAGGATTAACAGGTTTATCGTTTAAATGCACCTCATAGTGTAGATGAGGAGCTATCGAAAGCTCTGTATTTCCTACCCATCCTATTACATCTCCCCGTTTCACTTCCTTCCCTTTCCTTACATTAAAATTATCAAGATATGAATAAATTGTCTTATAACCGAAACCATGATTGATGATAATTGTATTCCCATTCCCTCGTCTTGTCCTTTCCAGATTTTCAACCACACCTCCTCCTGTAGCATAAACTTCTGTACCCGTTGGAGCAATAAAATCCATCCCACTATGAAATTTCCTGATTTTATAATTTGGATGCACCTTGACTCCAAACCCACAAGCAAGGCGAGTGAGGTCTTTATTTCTTATTGGTTGAATAGCAGGGAGATGGATAAGCATTTCCTTTTTACTTCCTGAATAGTTCAATAGATTGAGGTATTCAGGAATTTGAACCCTGGCCTTTTCCAAGCATGAGACCAGATTTTTTGCAGTTGAGTTCACCAACTCCTTATTTTCAACCTTTATCAATTCAAAATATTCATTTAAATTACCTTTATCATCCATCTCCTTTTTGAATGTGGGTTCAGTTTCAAAAATAGTGCGATACAGGTTTTCATCAATATTAAGGATTTCTTTTAGAACAGTGTCAATTTTAACAAATTTATGTGTAAGCATGTCATAGTACTCGGAAAGTGCTTTATTTTCTTGTTTTACCTGTCTTTCTGCCGGAGTATCAAAAAATGATGCATATATTACATTAAAAATAATTGCTAAAACCAGGCTAGCCGTAATCCAGGTGAATGCTCTGAAAAATTTTGCGCGAAAATTCCTATTTAGCTTTAAATATCTTAAATTTTCATGGTCATATTTAAATTTCGACCTGGTCATTGGCATTATTTTTCTGTGCCTAAATTTAGAAAAAAAAATAAAATGAAATATCAGCTATTTAATTGGGAGAAAGCTGGACGATTTTACGATATTCTTCCGGTGTAAGATCTTCAAAATAAAAATACATAGGATTTTGACTCCTTCCATTTAAAAGGACTTCATAATGCAAATGGGGGCCTGTTGACCTCCCGGTATTACCCAGGTTACCAATATACTGACCACGCTTGACCTTCTGGCCAATTTTAACATTAATTTTCTGAAGGTGTGCATACCTTGAAACGTATCCAAAGCTATGATCTATTAAAATCTCTTTACCGTACCCATTTCTGCTGTTTTCTGCACTAATTACAACCCCATCTCCAGTTGCATATACTCTTAATCCAACTCTCCCTGCCAGGTCAATGCCAGTATGCATTCTTTTACCACCATTAAATGGATCCCACCTGTATCCGAAAGTTGATGTAAGCCAAAAACTGTCCGCAGGTGAAATTGGCTGGATACCTGGTTTGGACAGAATAAGCTTTTGATGAAGCTTAGCCATCTTATAAAGATCCGTCAAGGACCAAGACTGCACCAGCGCTTTATTCGAGAGAATCTCAAGTTTAGTCTCCGTATTATTGACCATTTCTATGCCAGTATGATTTAAAATCCCGCTAACCGTTCCACTTGCACCTCCGAAACCTGCCTCCCTTACCGAACTTGGGATGGGCTCTAAGTCGAAAATTGAACGATAAACTTTGTCATCCCGTCTTTGTGTTTCCATCAAAAATAATTCTGATCTTGAGATCTTCTCCTCCAGATTTTGATATGCGAATTTAAGATTTTCATTCTTTTCCTTGTAATAATTAACTTTCGGAGAGGAGTATATCTGCTCAAAACCTAATCTTAGAAAAAATGCAACAGTTAGAATAATAATCAGATAAGCAAGAATACTGCGTAATCTAACAGATAAAGTCCTTTCGAACTTCTCAAACCTAAGCGTTTCAGGATTAAAATAAAACCTGTTTTTGTACATGGCTGATAATCAAGCAAATTAAGTTTTTCCAGATAGAAAATCCAAATGTAAATTAAAAAAATTAATTTTACAACCGTCTTCTAACTGATATTTAAGACTTTTACATCAATTTTAATCATTTTGTTTCATTTTTTATTATTTATATTTAATAAAAATAATATATCGGATGACTTCTAATATACTGAGAAATAAGTTTCTAGATTTTTTTTCTTCAAAATTACATGAAGTTATACCTTCGGCTTCCCTAGTAATTAAGGATGATCCTTCGCTTATGTTTACTAATGCAGGGATGAACCAGTTTAAGGATATCTTTCTTGGATTTTCATCTCCAAAATATTCAAGGGTTGCAAATTCCCAAAAATGTTTACGAGTTTCGGGAAAGCATAATGACCTTGAGCAGGTCGGGCATGATACTTTTCACCACACAATGTTTGAAATGCTGGGGAATTGGTCATTTGGTGACTATTTTAAAGATGAAGCTATTAATTGGTCATGGGAATTCCTTACAAAAATTCTCGAAATTCCTGAAGACAGGTTATATGCTACAGTTTTTGAAGGCAGCAAAGACGAAAATATTGAAATGGATAAGGAAGCATACGATCAATGGAAAAAATATCTTCCGGAAGACAGGATTCTAACTGGTTCCAAGAAGGATAATTTCTGGGAAATGGGAGATATAGGTCCATGTGGACCCTGCTCAGAAATACATTGTGACATCCGTGATAACGAAGAAAGGGAGAAAATACCTGGAAGAACTCTTATTAATAAAGGAGATCCATTAGTGCTTGAAATCTGGAATCTTGTGTTCATCCAGTATAACCGTAGATCAGAGGGATCTCTCGAGCTACTTCCACAAAAACATGTCGATACGGGAATGGGTTTCGAACGGTTATGCATGGTTGTTCAAGGGAAAAAATCTAATTACGATACAGATTTATTTCAACCGCTTATACAAAAAATTACTGATATAACAGGTATCCCATACGGTATCAAACCTGAAGCTGATATCTCGATGCGTGTTATGGCCGACCATGTAAGAGCAATATCTTTTTCCATTGCAGATGGCCAATTGCCTACCAATACAAAAGCCGGATATGTGATCAGAAGAATTCTGCGGCGGGCAGTTCGATATGCTTTTACATTCCTTGAACAAAAAAGCCCAACACTTTGTCAACTTGTTGATGTTCTGGTGAAAGTACTTGGAGAAACTTACCCTGAACTTAAAAGTCAAAAATCATTAATTGAAAAAGTAATCCGGGAGGAAGAAAATTCCTTCCTTCGAACACTTGAAACTGGGATCAAATTATTAGACCAGTTAACCATCAAAGCTAAAGGAACTGGGGAAGAAGTCATTAGCGGCAAGGATGCTTTTACTTTATATGATACATATGGATTCCCTCCTGACCTTACTCAACTCATCCTTATGGAACAAAACCTAAAAGTTGATATGATTGGATTTGAGGAAGAGATGAAACTTCAGAAATCCCGCTCCAAATTAGATGCTTCAAAAGAAACAGGCGACTGGAATATACTTGTTAATGTGCAGGAGGAAGAATTTATTGGTTACGATTACCTTGAAGCCGAGATAAAAATCGTCCGGTTCAGAAAGATTACTCAAAAAGGTGATGATTATTACCAGCTTATTTTTGATAAAACCCCTTTTTATGCAGAAAGTGGCGGTCAGGTGGGTGATACAGGATATATAAGTGATGGCGTAAATAAAATTAATATTATCAATACCTTCAAGGAAAATAATCTTATCATTCATCTTACAAAGGAATTACCTCCTGACCTTAAAGCTAAATTTAAGGCTACTGTTCATCGTGGGTTGCGATTGAAAATTGAGAACAATCACACTGCTACACATTTATTACATCATGCTCTGCGTCAAGTTCTTGGAAATCATGTTGAGCAGAAAGGCTCGCTGGTTCATCCGGACTACCTGAGATTTGATTTCAGTCATTTCCGGAAAGTCAGTGAGGATGAAATCAGACAGATTGAAATCATCGTTAACCAGGCAATACGTGCGAATATTCCCCTGGATGAAAAAAGAAATATTCATTTTTCTGATGCCCGTGAAATGGGAGCCATTGCACTCTTCGGAGAAAAATACGGAGATACTGTCAGAATGATAAAATTTGATGATTCTGTTGAACTTTGTGGTGGAACACATGTAAAAGCAACCGGACAAATCGGGTTCTTCAAGATCATTAAAGAGAGCGCTATTGCAGCAGGAATCAGACGAATCGAAGCTGTCTCAGGTGAAAATGCTGAAAAATATGTTTTTAAACAAATCGATATACTTGACAAGGCAGGAGAAATCCTTGCGGTATCAGGTGATCTTACTGTCGCAATTGAAAAATTATTAGCTGAAAATTCTAATCTGAAATACCAGATTGATCTTGTTGAAAAAAAGCAGTTGGCAACACTGAAAAATGACCTTCTGCAACAGGTTGAAAATCTTGGAAGTATCCGGTTTCTGCAGGCCATTATTCAAGTTGAGAAGGCAGGAATGTTGCGGGATCTTGCATTCCTGCTCAAATCTGAAATAGATAATTTATTTTTAGTAATAGGTGCTGAAGTGGATGGAAAAGCAAGCCTGGCGGTAATGCTGTCTGACAATCTTGTTACTTCTAAAAAACTTAATGCCTCAGAAATAATTAGAGAGATTTCTAAAGCAATTGGGGGAAGCGGGGGAGGCCAGCCTTTTTTCGCAACAGCAGGGGGGAAAAATCCTGAAGGACTTACACAGGCTCTTGAAACAGCAAGAAGCATTGCAGAAAATATAAGTTAATCGCCTAAAAAATAATCCAACAACAACTCTTTTATTAATTTAATATTTCTATCACCTCGTCTTAGTCATTGATTCTGGCACAGCCAAAACATATGTAGCTTTTCCTTTATGATCCTCCTCAAGCATATCCAGATTATTCTGTGAGACATTTGTAATAGTTTTTATTTTTAAATCCGGTCTTTTTTGTTTTATATACCATACAATACCCTCAAAATTATCAGAATGATATGCACCATTCAGATGATAAAACACACACCCTTCTGTATAGTTTTTTAATATGAAAAAGGCCATTGTAGCATCTTTTATTGCCTGTGCTTTCGGTAAGTTATCCGGCTTCACGCCATGCTCCATTACAGGCTGCATTTCAAGCATTGATTTATAGCATCCCAGCTCAATGTCAAAAATAATCGGGAGGGGAGCTATATAAGCCTGGGCTTCCTCACTTAGGTTGTCAAGGACCTCAAACCCTTTTTTAAAAACCATATTAGAATATCTTCTTGGAATATTTGTTGCAATAAAAGGAATTGAGTGGTTCCGGGCAAAATCTACAAGAGGTTTATAATCAGTGATATAATTCGGCCATATTCTGGCCTCCTCCTCAAACTTTTTATCATCAATCAATCCAGAAAAATATTCATTCATAATTAATTGATTATCCGATTCAAACATTTCTGCTCCAGTAGTAAGATTTTCGCCTAATTCCTGATATAAAGCGACAAAAAGCTCGTATTCAAGCCAGTGAGCAATAGGATCATTATGTTGTTCACCAA
>CAZKMG010000055.1:0-14712 GCA_964553465.1 uncultured Bacteroidaceae bacterium | reverse complement strand
TACAGGAACGGTGCTTTTATTTGCTTTCATGGATCATGGAACAGGGCTCCTCTTATACAAGAAGGATATTATATTGTTTTTGTTCCTTTTGATGGTGAATTTCCTTCAGGGAAGTGGGAAGTTTTTGCTGATGGTTTCACTGGAACTAAACCTGTAAAAAGTCCAGCTGATGCTGAGCACAGGCCTATGGGAATTGCCCAGGGTAAGGATGGATCTCTCTATGTTTCAGATTCACAAAAAGGAAAAATATGGAGGATATTTTATACCGGAAATTAAATATAACTAATTTTTCCTGTTGGTAAAAGATCTATTTTTATTTATTGCTATTATATGGACATCGATTTTAAATAAGAATTATATAATGTCACAAAAAACCAGCCATAGAAGTTCACTGTTTATATTATCTTTTTTTATGATATTCTTTGGAATTTCCTGTAACAGAAACGCAGAAAACACGAAACAGGTGAAACCTCCGGATAAAATACAAACCAATGATATCCAGTCAATTGGGCTTTCAGATGATGATATTTTAAAACGTGGTCAGGATGTATATAACCGTAATTGCCTAACCTGTCATCAGGAAAATGGCTCAGGTGTACCAATGATGTACCCGCCTATTACAGAATCAGATTTTATTTCAGGCGACAATGAAAAATTGATAAAGCTGATATTAAAAGGAATGTCTGGCCCAATCGAAATTAAAACTGAGCTTTATAATAGTATTATGCCACCACAGAATAACCTGGATGATCAGCAGATTTCAGCTTTGATAACTTATCTTCGTAGTACGTTTAGTAACTCAGGTAAGCAAGTTTCTACTGAAGAAGTAACCAAGGTAAGAGAATCGTTATTGACCCCCATTAATACTAAATAATTCTTTGGAGCGTGTCCTTAGATGGATGCCAAATCCTATAATCAAATTACCTATTTCTCGTCCAGGAGTTGTTTTATTTCATTCAACTCTTTCTGAATATTGTTGTAATGAAGGCTATTCCTGTATGCCATAATAATCAACTTAATTGAAACTAACAGTACGCCTGCCTCCAATAAAAGATCATGCGTAAAACCTTTTGTGAACAAAGCAACAGAAAAAAGAAGAATTGTAATCATTATTACAATAATTGTTCCTGTATCAAAGTACTTTATCATTTTATCATATATTTATGAAAGTTCAATAATATAAATTAAGTAATTATTAGGTGCCATCTTAATTCTTTGCATTATACTCTTCAATCCTCTGAAAAGCTAACTTTGAGCTAATAATAACCATTGGAAGGCCAGTTCCAGGAATTGTTGATGCTCCGACATAATATACGTTTTTAAACACTTCGTCATAGTTTTTTGGGCGAAATCCACCTATCTGAAGCATATCATGTGATAGGCCCAGTCCACTCCCACGATGAAGATTATATTGGTTCTGCCAATCTTCAGGAGTGAATACCGTTTTGGAAACAATTTCAGGCTTTATGTCTTTTCCAATCCTTCCAGAAAAGTCAGAAAGTATGTTATCAACTATTTCATCCCGGTCGCTCCAATCGGGTTTAAATCTTAAGTCGGGGACCGGGCATACAATGAAAAGGCTCTCTGAGCCCTCCGGGGCACATTCAGGATTGTGCTTTGACAGGACATTCACGTAATAGTATGGATTTTGCAATGTATCGGGGTTTTTAAAAACTTTGTCAGCATATTCCTTAAAATTATCACCTAGATAATAATTATGATGATATATTTGCGGTAGTTTACCATTCAGCCCAATGTATATTGTCAATGGTCCCATTGTCCAGGATTTCCTGTCAAGCATTTCTTTTGAAAATCGAGGCCTTTTGAATACAGAACCCCTGAAGACTGCTGCATCAGAATTTATGACAAAAATATCTGAGGTCCACCTCTTATTATTCTGATCGATCAAACATGTTAGTTGTTTATTCTCAGATATAAAATCTTTTATTTCTGTATTATATATGATCTTTACATTCTCTTTTTTTAGTTCATGGATAATCCCCTCGATAATTTTGTACATTCCCCCCTCAACATTGAAATATCCATCGTGTATAAACTCGGTATAGGAGAGTAATGTATAAACAGCTGAGGTATCAAAAGGTGTTCTGCCTAGGAAAAATGCAACCAGTGATAAAATCTGGACGGCTTCGTCTGACTCGAAGTATCTTGAAACCTGTTGCCAGAAATTACGAAAAATCACAGGTAAATGTACTGGATTAACACGAAGGAGTTTAATAAAATAATCGAACAACGAATCAAAATTGTTTTTAATCGCCACATCTACAGTATCATGAAACAGATGCTTACTTTTCTCAAGATACTTGATCATTTTCTTCTCAAAATCTGGTTCAACTTCACTGAACTGACCAGCGAGCTTATGAATGTCCTTGTACAAAAAATAGGTTTGAGGATTGTTTCTGAAATTTACCGTATATAATGGATCAAGAGCAAAGTATTTAAATGGGATTGAGATATTGCAGTCTTTTGCAAATTCAGTAAATTCATATGACATGCTGAAAAAGCTTGGTCCTGTATCAAAAGTGAAACCATCTTTTTTTAACTGGTTAACCCTTCCTCCGGCCTGCCGGTTTTTCTCGATAATTTCAACTTTATACCCTTTTTTTGCCAATCGTAAAGCTGTGGCGAGACCTCCTAATCCTGCTCCGACTATTAAAACATTTTTTGACATATTTTATTTTTTCATCTTATTTAACTCCTTCGGATATAATTCATTTTTTACCCATTTAAAACCCGGCTCAATTTTCAAAATCTTTTCAAAGTAAAATAATGCAGATGGAGTATCATTCAAAAAAGAATACGATTGGGCAATAACTGTCAGAAGACTCAAATAATTCCAGTTTTCAACTATCCCGTTATTATCTTTCTCCATAAGCTCTTTCGCCCTCAGATAATATTTTATTGCCTCTTCTTTTGACCCGCCAAATACTGATGGCATGTAAAACTGAATATTTGCATATTGAATATACCCAAATGGATTTTCCGGATCAAGCTTCATTGCTAATTTAGCGCAATCAATACTCTTGAGGCCAATAAAGGGAGCTAATAATTGGTTTAAACCTATTTTATAACCATAAAATGCAGATTTATAAGAGTTTATGATTGAGAGATATTGATTATCTTTAGATAAAATTGTAATATTGCATTCCGCCAGCTCTAAATATTTTTTAGCGTCATCTTTCTTATTATTACCAATACACCATCCAATGTAACCATACTGAAAATTTACCAATTCCAGCAACAGCAGATTGTTTTTCGAAGTAACAGCATCCATTTTATCAATAATGAGTTTCCAGCTTTGCATATTATTACCTATGTAGGCAGCATAAATCTCTGATTTATAACTTGCCCTCAGATTCAGGCTGAAGCTGAATAAAAGAAGGAATATTATTTTATATCCCGACCTTTCCATTGGTAGGTTTTAATATTTTTGTTAATGAATGCCTTGTAAATAAACAATCCACATGAGAGCTGTTGTGGAATAAAAAATAACAGATTTTCTAGAACTCCCTGTTCACTTATCATTGAAATAATGATTCTGGCAATAAAGTAAGCAATTAAATAAAATATTAAAAAGGTAAATGGTAATCCAAAGATGATAAATATAAATCCGAAAGTAGTTGTAATCCAGAATAGTAGAGATAGGACTATTGAATTGCCAAAAAAAGCAGAAACATTCTTGGAAAAACCATGAACTGCTTCCTTGAAACTATCGTACATTCTACATTGAATTGTATTGTCACCTAACAGGCATGCAATCCGGTGTTTATTTTTTTTGAAATAGCGAGCAATCTCGATATCTTCCACCTTGTTGCCTTTCAACTTTTCATGAGGTTCCAATGATTTATAAACTGAAGAAAGAAACAACATAAACTGACCATTCGCTGCACTTAATGAAGGAATTCCTGTTTTTCTGACCAGAATAAGAGGAAGCAGAGATAGTAAGATGTAGTTCATATTCGGGACTGTAATTTTTTCCCCTGTAGTTTTCATTATTTGTTTTGGGAAAATTGAGACAAGGGCCAATCTGAAATGATCTGCATATGAGATTGCGTTAATAATAATATCATTGCTTATCCGAACATCAGCATCAAGATATAATAGATATTTGCCCCTGGCTTGTTTTGACAAAGAATAACAAGCCCAGTTCTTGCCAAGCCATCCTTTTGCTAGTTTATCAGAGTTTATCAACCTCACTCTGTTATCAATTGCCGCAAATTCTTTGACAATATCACCGGTCCGATCGGAAGAGTGGTCATTAAATACAAACACTTCAATATTGTGATAATCCTGAAGTAATATATCATTTAAGATAATACCGATATTTCTTTCCTCATTTCTGGCAGGTATTAAAATAGAAACAAGATCTCCATTTTTTAGGTTTCCTTTTACCAACTTAGAATTGAATACAAGGTTTAAAAGTGCAATCAGCAATTGCATGAGCGTGAAAATGAAAACAAACCAGGCGATGTATAACATTAATATTCAGCTTTTTTAGTGTTATTAGCAATACATTCAGAATAGAATATACTGTAATTTTCCTGAATCTTTTCTATTTTATGATCCCCCAGATCATACTCCTTAAAATAAATATAAAGAGTAGGTTTTTCATTTGAAAAATAATCCACCAGATTTGCCACGAATATTATTTGAGTTTTTCCTTTTATTTCTTTTATGATTCGCTCTATACCCCTCTCAAAAAGAAATGAGCGATCGTATATGGAAGTTATTTTACCTTGAGGAAATAGTAATACAAGATTATTACTGTCTGATAAAAGCTCGACTGTATAATTTATTGACTCAATGATACTTCTTGTCCCTTTATTAACTGAATAACCTCCTGTATTCATAAAAATACTATACCTTCTAAGCTGTTCTTCAAGCATCATAAAATTAAATTTACGATGGAATAATTTTAGGTTCAGATACATAACCCAAAATCCATCCCACCAGCTTACATGGTTAGAAAGCAATAATAAAGGAAGATTTTTTTCCTGAAAATCTCCCGAAATTAGGACTGAGTTAAAATGCCTTCGGATTTTTAATACAGTATAAAGCTGAATAAAAGGATATAAAATTGGATGATGCCTGGCTTTAATAATCATTTCGATTCTATAAAAAGATAATTAATGATATAAAAAATACAATTTGTATTAAAATTATTATTAGGACGATTGAATTACGAGTATTAATTCCCATAATCTTAATAAAAGTCTGAAAAATACAAGCGATAACAAACCATGAAAAATAATTCCTAATAGGCACTACACCACTATCCCAATGCCACATATCTAAAACAGGAGCTATTTGCTCAAGAATAATATCATATACAAGCATTAAAAATGATGCAATAATTATTTTGAGAGTTACTGAAAATGGAATGTCTTCGGTAATTGAACTACTCGCATAACTCAACATTACCCAATTAACACCAATGAATAACGGAGTGTTAAACATTTTAATTCCTAATGCTTTGCCATATGTATAGTTGCCAAAAAACAAGTGAGTATTGACACCTACAACCTCAATAAAATAACTAGATAATCCAATTATTGAAAGAACGACTATTGTCTTATTATCAAAAAAGTTATTGTGGAATAATAAAATAGCAATAAAGCTCAAAAATAAAGCTAGCGGGAACAATTTATCAAACAATTGCCGGGATAGGGGATTAGCTAATCCAAAGAAACCGACAAGATAAAAAATAATAAAAAATATCTCCACATAGCTTTTGTGATGCTTGAAATAAATACCTATATTATTAATAAATGACCTCATACCTATTCTATCTCTACCCTATTTATCTTCTTTTGTAAATAATTCATCATCAATATATTCAGCAAAATCAGACAGAATGCATAACCAAAATCCTCAATAGGAACTGTTAATATTCTTATTCCGAGTATCTCCGATTCATTATACCATACAACCTCTCCGGGTATGAAAGTACCGGTAAGTATGGCGTTGACAATAAAAAATGGAATTAAAATTAGAAGAAAAGAAATGTAATATCTGTTTAATATTTGGTTTTTATTAAATAGAGCAATAATCAGTGCTATAATTAACAGGCTGAAATTAAAAAACGTATATGCTTTTTCATAATTAATTGTGATAACTAAGACAAGAACAATAATGAGTATTCCTGTAAAGATCCTGACAAAATTATTGCTAAGTATTGCATTAGGGAAATAATAGATAAATACAAAATGTATAAAAATACAGGCGTAAGGTATAAAAATAAAAAACAGCCATTCCTCTAATGGTAAACCAATAAAAATAATATGTGAATGATATGTGGGATTAAAACCCCAGACCCCTGATTTAGCAAACATAATATCCATGGAAAGAAATATCAGCCCTATTATAAAAACAGAAGGGAATAGACTTTTCCACAACCTGTAAAACCTGACTTTTTTATCGAAACTTAAAATGAATGGGATAATTATAGAAAAAAATAAAATAGATGAATATAAGGGCATGACGATTATTTTAAAAACCTCTTTGGAAATACTAATAATCCAAAATTTTTAAAGTCAATAATATTTTTACCACTGTGATGTGCCTCGTGAGCTTTAATGAGTGCAGCTAAATAACCCTTACTGATATTCACTCTGATGGGCAATCGGTGATGTATTAAGACATCATGAATAGAGAAATAGGTTAATCCATATAATGTAATTCCAGCTCCAATTGCAAACAAAGAAGAATATTTCCCGACAATACCTAAAATTATAAGAATTATAGCTGGTATGGCATAAATTAGAAAAAAGAGATCGTTCTTCTCAAAGAATGATTTGCTATTTGAGGTTTTAATATGATGATCTTTATGAATAGACCAGAAAAAACCATGCATAATATATTTATGAGAAAACCATGCAACAAATTCCATAAAAAGAAATGATATAAGAAATAAAAGTAGATTGATCATACTATGTTGTTTTTAATATTCAATAAATTAGAATTTACCCTCTGATATATTTCCTTAAACCAATGCATATAGTTATCGGAATTGAGAAGTATGTCTCTGTATAGTTCATCAAACGATTTTATTTTCCAGTTATCAACCTCAGAAATATTAGTCACAGGTTCCATGTCAGAAATTCCACTAACAACATCATCATATTCATATTCAGTAAATTCGTCCTCCAATTTTTTCTTGTAAATGAAACCGAATAATTCATTAAGTTTGCAATCAATTCCCATCTCCTCTAATAACCTGCGATTAGTCGAAGCTTAATCAAATTCCCCGGGCAATAGATGAGTACAACCGGTGTTCGACCATAATCCCCTGGAATGATCATTATCAAGAGCACTTTTTTGTAATATCCACTCAACCTTTGCATTAATTAAGAATAATGATATTGCAAGATGAAGCAAGGCTTTTTATGAGATTCCAACTTTTCCATCTCACCTAGATATTTATCGTTTTTATCAACCAATATCACATATGATTCTTTCATTCATCGAATATTTAATAATAAAAATTAATACTTATATAAGCCTCAACCTAAAAACCAAATAAGCTTTGGCCAAGAGCAACATCTTTTTAGAATCATGAACTCTGATTCGACGAGTATGAAGTTTTTCAACCGGAGTATTACTGATTTTATTTAATAATCTTAAATAATAATAATAAGCAATCAGAACAGGGAATTTTACATTTCGAGGTAAGCTTCTAATCCCAGGTAATGATGCAATAAAATCTGTTTTAATATCTCTTACTATATTGTTCTTAACCTCCTGGCTAATTAAATTAAATTCTACATCTGGGAAATAATTTCTATTGAGATTATGGATATCGTTTTTAAGATCCCTTAAAAAATTAACTTTTTGAAACGCTGCACCTAGTTTCATAGCTGGATACCGTAATTCATCATAAAGATTTTTATCACCATTCACAAACACTTTTAAACACATTAATCCTACAGCCTCGGCCGATCCATATATATATATGTCTAATTCAGATTTTTTATAATAATCTTTCTTTACCAAATCAGTTTTCATGCTTTGTAAAAAAGCCTGGATAAGTTCATCTGGGATATCATATTTTTTAACAGTAATCTGGAATGAATGTAGAACAGGGTTAAGACTTAGTCCCTCACTATAAGCCTTATAGTATTCATTTTCAAACTCAGATAATAGCTCTTTTTTATTAAAATCATGAAAAGTATCCACAATTTCATCTGCCAATCTGACAAAACCATAAATGCTGTAAATAGCATTTTTTGTTGCTGAGTCAAGACAACTTACAGCTATCGAAAATGATGTGCTGTATGTACTTGTTATGGTTTTACTTATTTTATAAGATACATCATTATATAGTTCTATCACAGTAAATTATTTAATTAAATTTAATAGATCAAATTTATTAAATATACTTACAAACAAAAATATCATGAAACCGTTTACCAACATATTTAATTAATAAATAGGCGGCTTCAATAAATTTCTGATTTTATATTAGTTGATTTATTTAACTATGACAATTTGTGTTGTAATAAAAGTGCTAATTAGTCCTTTCAATAATCCTATGAATAGGAAAGTACCTTAGAGTAATGTATTTTAACTTTACTTAACTGGCTTACAACTTCGTAAAAATCCGGTTTATATATTCCATTATAGTTGGACAAAAGAAATCTTCTTTCTTTTTGCTTAATAATGATTGTTTACTTTATTCGGAATGCAAAGAATAAAACATTCCTGGATTTGAATAATAGTTATGTAATAATCGGAATCAATACAATAGGTATCGATGAGATGGGGTGGCAATAGAATTTGAAATATTGATATTTATGTTGCTTTTATTTTATATTTTTATTAAACAAATCATTTCCATCTCCATAACAATAATTTCATTTTTTCCCATGAAAAGGAAAAATAAACATTTTGTAAAAATTTGGATAATTCTGGTTTTAATAGGCATGGTACTAATGGTGAATGGTTATGCAGGAGACCCAATTTTCAATGTAAAAGATTATGGAGCAATTGGAGATCATATAAGCCTTGATAGCAGATCAATCCAGAATGCAATAAACGTTTGTTCGAAAGCAGGTGGAGGCACAGTCTTTTTCCCTTCGGGCACATATTTAACAGGTTCATTACAATTGTATAATAATATAACTATTTATTTGGATGCTGGCGCAACATTACTTGGGAGTCCTATCCTTTCAGATTATAAGAATATGGGGCGTACTTCTGAAGGCCGCAATACCTCTCTAATATTTGCAATTGGGGCATCAAATATTGCCATCATGGGAAGAGGTACAATTGATGGTAATGATTCTGCCTTTGTTGATTGGGACATTATACATCCTGATTGTTGTTTTGATCCGGCTTATACCAGGCAAGGGAAAAATTACGTAAATGCATTTCCTGATGGCCCTTCGGAAATTAAAAAAAGCGGACGTCCAGGTATCCTGATTACATTTATCGAATGTCAAAATGTTCTAATCAGTGATATAACAATCCGGAATGCACCCAATTGGTGTGTACATCTTGCATGCTGTGATAAGGCCAATATAATAGGTGTTGATTTTCTGAATAACCTGTTGGTACCAAATGCAGACGGAATAGATATCAGCAATTCGAAAAATATAAATATTTCCAACTGTATTATTTCTGCAGGAGACGATGGTATTGCCATAAGTCCCTGTGCTGATGGGTTTTGCAAAAGTGAAACTCAAAACATTAATGTTTCCAATTGTACTATTACATCACGGTCAGCAGGAATCAGGATTGGCTGGGCAGAAAAAAGTATACGAAAATGTAATTTTCAGAATCTGATCATTTATTCGAACAGGGGTATCGGAATTTTTGCAAAACATGATGAAGTTATTGAGGATGTTCTATTCAATAATATTATTATCAACACCCGTTTGCATACAGGATGGTGGGGAATAGGAGATCCAATTCACATTTCAGAAATACCACTTGGTACTTGGTATGGTGTTGAACAGAATCTTCAAAATCATGGAATAATCAGGAATATACTATTTTCTGATATAAATATTGTTTCAGAAAATTCAATCATACTTTATGGCTTTCACAATGCTGCAATTCAACATATTAATTTCTTAAATATTCATCACTACTTTAAGAACAGTGAGAATAATAAAACACGTGGGGGAAATTTTGAATTACAACCAGCATTTGATAATAAGTATTCTGTATTTAAGCATGATATACCTGCATTTTACGCAAAAAATGTAATGGATCTCAGCATCTTCCAATATGTTCTGGACAGGGATAAAAACCTGCCCGAATTTTGCACAAATGCCATTTTCTGTGAAGATTTCACAGATCTTAAAATTAATGGTTTTACAGGATTATCATTGAATCCAGGTTCCAAATATGCAGTAATTCACCTTAAAAATGGCGATAACATTACCATTATGAATTGCAGAGCCAAACCAGAGACCAACATTTTTATTGAACAGGAAAAAATTGGTAATCATTTTTTTATCATGAATAATGACATAAGTGAGGCAAAGAAACCTATTTCAACAGTTGAACAGAAATGATAAATTCATCGGGTTACCCTTGAAATTAATTTGAAAAGTAGTTATTATATAAAAATCTGCGAAACTTAATATTTTAAAATATAAAATTAACTTTCTAATAATAGATCAACATGAATTTAAATAGCGGTTCTCAAACAAGGATTTCGGGTATTACTTCCCGGAGAAAGTTCATATCCACATGCGCAGCCTGTGGGGCATGCATGGCAATCTCACCCATAACTTCCATGGCTGCAATGCAAAAGAATTCTTTGAATTTCTATAGTTCTTCAGAGGGGATTAAAAAAATGCGTATCAGAATTATTTATGCTTTATTTGAGGTTATTCAACCGAAGCCTGACTGGCCTAATATTGGGTTTGATTTTGGTCCGGTAATGGCCAAAATTAACAATATATTGATAAAGCAATTTCCGGGATATGAATTCCTTCCAACTATGGCAGCTGGTCGGCCGGAGGCTGAAAAAATACTTTTACAGGATAAAAACGAAAAAATTGATGGTTACATTATTTACCAGATGAATTGCTGGAACCCTGTTCTCGAAACCATAGCTTCATCAGGTAAACCTGTTCTTTATGCTGATTTCCAGTTTGGAGGGAGTGGAGGTTTTCTGATGAATACTTCAAATATTCTTAAAGCACCAAATTCTAATGTTGGTTTTGTCGCCTCATCTCGTATCACAGATTTCATTGAGGCAGTTAAATGTTTTAAGATCGTTGAGAAAGGAGGCACTATTGCTGATTTTGTTGCAGCAACCTCCAAATCCAGAATAGATTTAACTCCGGTATCCGGAGATTTATCATGTAAATATTATGATTTACAGACCTTGTCAACAGATGAATGTCAGCGACGAATAAAAGAATCAAGAATATTGGCAGTACAAGACCAGAATTCCAGATCAGCCGGGCCAATTTTAGGAATTCCGCTGGAATATATAAGCTTCGTTGAGGTTAACAATGCCTGGATGAATGCCAATAAAGATGATGCCCGGGCAATTGTCGACCATTGGCAAAAAACAGCTAATGAGATTATTGATGTTTCGGTTGAAACCTTGCAATCTTCAGCAGAAATGTACTTAGGCATGAAATCAGTGCTTAAAAACCACAGTGCCAATGCCATCACAATTAACTGCCTTGGTGGATTTTATGGCGGTTCAATCCATGCCTATCCATGCCTTGGCTTCCATGAACTTAATAATGAAGGACTCGTTGGAGGTTGCGAATGCGACGTCCGGTCAACAGCTACGATGCTTGCATTTTCGATGATGACAAACGGAAGACCGGGGATGATTTCTGATCCGGTTATCGACACTTCAAAACGACAGATAATTTATGCGCACTGCGTTGCTTCAAAAAAAGTGTTCGGGCCTGACGGGCCTGATAATCCTTATGCAATAATGACACATTCGGAAGACAGGCAGGGAGCAGCAGTTCGTTCCATTTTACCGGTGGGTTACATGACCACAACCCTTCAAATCAACCAGAGCAGGAAAGAAATATTGTTACACCAGGCAAAAGCTATAGCTAATGACCCTGATGACAGGGCATGCCGTACTAAACTTTGCGCAGAACCTTTAGGTGACATAGAAAAACTATTCCGGTTCTGGGATTGGGGCTGGCACCGTGTTACATTTTATGGTGATCTGAAAGAACCGGTTTATTCACTTGCTGATGCTATCGGCTGGAAAGTAGTTGAAGAGGCATGAGAAATTTATGATAGCGGGGTAGAGGGGAAGTTAAAACACACAAAAACCATCTTCGATGGCACTTTGTTTCCTGTCAATCCCTTACTCATGCAAGCATGGTTCGGTCTTGCCAGTAAACAAAAGCTCTCTCTACGCGATAGCTTTTTGTGTGTTTGCGGAGGCCTGCCTGCCGAATGGCAGGAAGAGGGATTACTTCCTTACGGTCGTGATCCCTTGAGAGGGAAGATTAAAACACACAAAAACCATCTTCGATGGCACTTTGTTTCCTGTCAATCCCTTACTCATGCAAGCATGGTTCGGTCTTGCCAGTAAACAAAAGCTCTCTCTACGCGATAGCTTTTTGTGTGTTTGCGGAGGAAGAGGGATTCGAACCCCCGGTCCAGTCGCCCGGACAACGGTTTTCAAGACCGCCGCATTCGACCACTCTGCCATTCCTCCGGGCGCAAAAGTAATATAATTTTTATATTCCGGAAAATCATATATTTTTTTTCACAATGACGTTATCATACATCAAAAAATAAAGTGGTTTAATAATATTACGAATAAATCTTTGTGAAATATGATCCTTAATAATATTTAATCAGCAAGTAATTGAATGAAGTAACGCAAATAATTTATAATTTGTTTAAATTAAGATTGTGTGTTAAGCATAAGAAAATATGTTGAAACCTTCTTTAAATGCGAGATTTGATGTTTTTTGACAATAAAAAACGTTCTTTTATCAACATTTTTAGTATTTTTTAGCTTTCAAATTTGGTAAAGACTGTAAATACTATATATTTGTATGTAGTTTGACACTTTAATTGATTACAAACCCTAAAATTTTTTTTATTATGAACAAAGCACAATTAATTGATGCAATCGCTGCCGATGCAAAACTTACCAAAGCTGATGCCAAAAGGGCACTCGATGCATTCGTTAAATCTACTACCAAAGCTCTAAAAAAAGGAGATCGCGTTGCTTTGGTTGGATTTGGTTCTTTCTCTGTTTCTAAAAGAAACTCCAGAACTGGTAGAAATCCTCAAACAGGTAAACCTATAACCATTAAAGCTAAAAAAGTTGTAAAATTTAAAGCTGGTAGCGAATTAGCAGTTTCTGTTCAATAAAAAATATTGTTCTACCTGTGAATCCCGGTATATCCGGGATTTTTTTTTCTCATTAAACTACTGTACTGTTACAATATATTATTATCAAGAAAAGATTAAAAGGAATAAAGATTAAAAAATAACTACCTTCTTTTATGGATGTCTCACGAAACCTATATGTTAAACAGCATAAATTCTGGAGAAACCAACAAAATTACCAAATGCAAAATCTGTTGAATTAACTATATGAACTTGACGAAATCAATAAAACCTTATGCATGTGGGATTCCCTTTATTGAGTCCTTTGGGATTCATCCGACAATTGAAAATAAATTTTATTCTGATGAAACAAGAACTTTATTCATACTTGTCACAGTTTGTCCTTAAGAGAAGGCTGGAATTATTTGAAACTCTTATTAAGTTCAGGACAAGGTTTATTACAGTCGTCCTTGAGGATCCCTTCCAGTCTCAGAATGCCAGTGCAGTAATCAGGACATGTGATTGTTTCGGAATACAAGATATCCATTGTATAGAAAATGTTAATAAATTCAAGTTAGATAAAGAAGTCACTTTAGGGTCTGATAAATGGCTCAATATAAATATTTATAAGCAAAAGACTGACAATACAGTAAAGACCATCAACAGTTTAAAAAGTGATGGTTATAGAATAATTGCAACCTTACCACATAAAAATGGTATAGACCTTCAGGATCTCGATCTCAGTAAAGGTAAGGTCGCATTGCTATTTGGCACTGAACTTACTGGACTATCCAAGGATGCAATTACAAATTCTGATGAGTATCTTACCATTCCCATGTATGGTTTTACCGAAAGTTACAACCTTTCCGTGGCTGTTTCTCTTTCACTTCAATTTCTTATAGGTGTTTTACATAAAATGGAAAAAAAAGTGTGGCAACTCTCAGAAGATGAGCGGATCGATGTATTGCTTTCCTGGGTTCGGAAATCCATAAGAAAGGTAGATTTAATAGAAAGAAGATTTATTTCAATGTACCCATCTTGAATCCTCTTTGTCATTTAAACCATTTAAAGAAAAGTAGTTTAATCATCTTGGTTTTTTTTATATTTTCATATCTTTGATTAAATTATTTAAATGATTGATTAAATAGTATTTTTAACAGACAAACCTTCATTAAATGGATTGTATAATTATTGATGATGATAAACTCTCAAGAAAAATTCTTGAAGAATTTATTGCAAAGACTGAAGGGCTTAATTTGAAAAAGTCATTTTCTGATGCAGTTGACGCTATCAATTATATTAAAACGAATGAGGAATTACATATTATTTTCCTTGATATTGAAATGCCTGAGATGGATGGGATTGAATTTTTAAATTCTCTGAAATCAGAGACACAAATAATAATTGTTT